>JAJFUB010000018.1 GCA_021372615.1 bacterium
TCCGCTTCTCGGCAACGTTCTACGAACGCTCGCCGACCGCGACCATGGGCCCTACTTATTGCCTTTGCCTTTGCCCTTGCCCAGGCCGAGCAGGCCGGTGGCGCTGGTGGCGCGGCCGCCCGCCTCGATCTGCGCCTGGCAGTTCGGACAGGTGCAGCGGCCTGTGTCGCCCGGGCCCGCGCACAAGTCCACGCCGCAGCGGCCGCATACCAGGATGGCGTGGCTGCCGCAGAAGGGACAGGCGTAGTCCTTGGCGGTCTGGAAGGCGCCCTGGACCTCGCCGACCGGGGCCGGCGGGACGCCGGCACTGGAGGCGGAGGTGGCGCCTGTGGAGGCGGAGGTGGCGCCGGTCGCGAGGGCGGCGTTTGCGGCGGCTCCGGCGTCCTTGTCGGGCACGGTCACGTCGCGGGTGACGAACAGGCCCGGCTTGTCCTCCACGTAGCGGACCAGGAAGGGACGGCCGGTGGAGGAGCAGAGGGTGCGGATCGTGATGCTGCTCTGCCCGGCGAGGAGCTGGTCGGCCGTGAGCGCCGGGAAGGCGCCGGCGGCGGGATCGTCGGCGACGTCGTCGAGCGTGAGCTCCAGCACCGGGGCGGTGTCGGGCGGCACCGGCGGCAGGGGCTCGTCGGCCAGATCCTCGGCGCTGATCTCCAGGATGTCGTCATCGTCGGGCACGGTCAGAGACTCCTCATGGCGCGTCCGGGGTGTCCGGGCCCCCGCCTGTTGCACCTGTGAGCATTATAGCACGGGGGCCACCGTCGGGACGGGAAGAAATGCTTGACATAGAGGCACATATACTATAGTACGTAGTACATATTGCTTGGCATAGTGAGATCTGAGGTGTATGGCATGAAGGTTCGCGCGCGCATGGTGTCCATGGCGGTTCTGGTCGGCCTGTCTGTTCTGGTGGCAGGCTGCGGCGGGTCGGGGGTATACGACGGCGGCGACGGCGGCCTGGTGGAGATCGGCCTGACGATGATCCTGCGCGTGCAGGATGCGGACGGCAACCCCATCGGCGATGCCCGCGTCTACGTGGATGGCGACCGGGACGACCTGTACACCGACCCCGAGTTCTGGGCGCTGGATGAGGCTTTCCCCGCGGCGTGGCAGGGCTTTGAGGCCAACTGGTTCAGCGACCGCTGGGCGCTCTATGGCGACGACACCACCCCCCGCGGCGGGCGCATCGAGCTCGTGGTGCGCAAGTTCGGCTGGACGGACGGCCTGACGATCGCAGTCATCCCCGACAGCCCCGACGAGCACTTCTGGGTGCGCGACACGATCACGTTGTACCCGTCGGGCAGCGGCGACGCAGACCCAACCCCGCAGTATGCCGAGGTTCTGGCCGCGCCACCGATGGAGACGGCGAGCACGAGCGAGACCAAGCGACAAATCCTGTTGCCCGGACAGTAGCTGTGGCCCGCCGCCGCGCAGTACCGTGGCGACAGTGCGCGGGCTGGAAAGCCCGCGGTCCATGCCGCGAGACGGCGCTGGAGGACCGCGGTCCATGCGGCTACAGCAGTGCCTCCAACGCCAGGAAGGCCGTCACCAGCTCCTCATGGATGTTGGCGTACGGCAACATGCCGATCATGAGGGGGACCATCTCCGCGGCGTAGCCGCCCCGGGCAGCACAGTCGCGGTCGGGGGCGTACCCGAGACCGTCGTTGGTCAGACCCATCACCAGAGGCAGCGGCGACTTCGCCCGCTGCCTCACGTCGTTCTTGATGGCCTGGAACATCTCAAACGGAGAGCCCAGCAGGGCCAGCGGCCCCAGGCGCAGGCCCTGAAGCTGGGTGGGCGGCTGGAGGCTCTCGCCGCGGTCCATGGCCGCCAGCAGCTTGCGGTAGGCCAGGGCGAAGACGCCGGCCATGCGGACTTGGCCGTCCTCGTCCGAGGCGCCGGGGGCGTGCAGGATGGCGTCTTGCTCGGCCAGGCGCGCGGCGATGTCGTCGCGAGTGAGGGCGCGGCGACTGAAGGTGACATCATGGAGCGCATAGCTCATGTCGCTGATGTCCAGCGGCTGCGCCTGGCGGAGGCCCTCCCGCACCGCGCGGGCGAAACGGGCGGCGATGACGTCCAGGGCCAGCAGGGACTCCTGCTCGGGCTTGTGGACGACGCAGGAGTTCACATCGCCCTGCGCGCCCTGCAGGAACAGACCCACGCTGCCGGCGTGCTCGCGCTCGAGGAGGTTCATCGCCACGCCGGCATAGTCGCCGTGGATGTAGCGCGTAGCGGCGCAGCAGACGACAGGGTGGCAGCCGAAGTAGGCGGCGAAGCCTAGCGGCGGCCCACCCCCCGACCCCCTCCCCGCGGGGGAGGGGGAGCACGACGACGGCGGCCTACCCCCGGCGCTACGCGCCGACCCCTCCCTGCAGGGAGGGGTAACGGCATCTGCCACCAGAACATGGCAGGTGGTGTCGGTCAGCTCGGGCTTGGCCGGCCGCCAGTCATCGCGGAGGACATCTTCCAGTGGCGGGGCGTCCTGGTCGTACTCGCGGTTCAGGCTCATGCCCTCGCAGGGCACCTCGGCGTGGGATAGCGTGGCCTCCTGCAGGTTCGCCAACGCCGCGATCCCGGCGGCGGCGATGCGCTGGGGCAGGACCTCGACGTACGGCACATCCAGCACGCCCCAGCCCTGCAGCCGCGCCGAGGTGTTCGGGCCGCTGTGGGTGTGGGTGGAGTGCACCATGATCGCCTCGGGCGGCAGGCCGGTCGCCTCGCCGATCAGCTCGCGGATGCGAGCGGTCGTGTCCTGCTCGACCAGGCACAGGTCGTTGCTGATGACAACGGCCCGCTTCTCCCCCACCTCCACGGCCATCGCGCGCGCCCAGAGGCGGTCACGGACGGCGATTGAGTGGCGGTTGATGAACGGGCCGAAGCCACAGAGTTCGACACCAACACGGGGCGTGAGGTCTGATTTGGCAAAGCCGAGGCGCATGGGAAGCTCCTGGGGGAGTGATGAGTGCGGAGTGACGGATGACGAATGGCAAGGCGACGGCGCTACCGCTCGCGGGGCTGCTTCGGCAGGCCAGGAGAGAGGACCTTTGTGCCCGGGCATGCGGATGTGCGGAAAGGCTGGATGCTTCGACGTGTTTGCTCTTGCAGTATATCGGTCATCGTGATACTATTTCCCAAACATTCTCCAAGGGGGGAGCATATGTCGAATCCACCGTCTGACCCACGCCCGTTGACCCCGCCGACAGAACCCGCTGAGCCACCACCTGACGTGCCGTCCATGGGTGCGCAGTTGCAGGCGCTTGCGTTGCGCTTTCTCGCGGTAGTGACTGGAGGCACCGCAGGCATCGCCACGTTGGCGGCCGGCTCCGGCTTCCTTGCGCACCAGGCACACCTGCAGATGTTGGGCGTCACGCCGTTTGCATTGTCCGCGAGAGGCTACTCGTGGATAGCCTTCAACTTCCTGACTGACTCGCTCTGGCTGGCTCTCGAGTCACTGAGGTCGCTGATGCCCCTGGTGCTGCTGGGCCTCGCTGTCGCGCTGCTCGCGATGGTGGTTCCCCACATCGTGCATACCGCATCTTCGTCCGGTCCCCGTGTGCTGCACTCGCCCTGGGCGACGCGTGTTCCGTACTTCGCTCTGATGCTGGCTCTGGTGCTGCTGAGTGCCTCCCTGGTGCAGCGGTCAGCGCGTCCGCTGAGTGAGCCAATCCCGACGGCGACCTCCGCCCAGCCTGACACGGACCATGTTCTGACCTGTTCGGACCTCCTCTGCTACATGAGCATATACGGGAAGCCGGGTGATGAGGACGCGCCGGTGCCGTCGTTCTGGCTGAGGGCGAGGGGCCTCGACGCAACGCAGATACGTTGGTGCTTGTTCCGGCGGTCCTCCTTTCTTCCCATCGCGCCGGGCGCAGGTGCTGAACGCACTGAGGTTCCGTCCGGGGCAGCGACGGAGCCAGGAGCACAGGTTGACGCCACCAGTGGCGGCGTACCGGCTACCCCAGCGCCCGTCGTCGCTGGCGGGTCACCGCCAGCTTCTGAGACCGCCGCCCAGGAGCCCCCAGAGGGGAGTGGCAAGCAGGTGACTCTGTGCGGCGGCGACCTTCTCGGAAGGCACTATGGTGACCTGGTCCTGGCCAATGTCCTTCTCCTGGGCGCCTTGGTGGGAGCACGCCGATGGCGGAAGGGCCTCGTTGGACAGCCAGCACCCAATGCCAGGAACTGGACCTATCACCTGTGTGACGTGGTCTTTGAGATGCCGGTACTGGTCATGCTGGTTCTGTCCCTGATCCTGCTGCCCCAGAACTACGGGGCCCTTGTCATGCCGCCCAGCTACACCATGCTTGAGATACCGGACGATCCGACGCTCCGGGGTGAGATCGGCGACAACGTGTATGAGGCATATCTGCTGTCCATCTCCCCGCAGGACGCCGATGAGTTGGTGCTCCTCAGTTTCCCGGTGACGCAGAACCCTCGATACGAAATGATCTGGATGATCCAGCGAGTCCCGGCCGAGAAGTTCCGCAACTTGAGGACCGTTGGGCGTAGTGACATCCTGGCGGAGGACCTCCCGGTGCAGCAACTCACTACCCGACTGGATGTCGCCAAAGCGTTGGCACGGCACTGCGTGGGGCGCTTTGGGGGGAAGCTGGCGGGGAGTACATATGAGGACGCCGTGACGTACCTGGCAGAGCAGATGGTGATAGCGCCAGCGGAAGTGCCGGGTTTCATGAGCGGACAGGACGTCCAGGTCACGGCTGCTGAGCTGCTCAGGTGGACGATCGTGGCGTCAGTGGCGGAGCCCAAGCGCGAGGAACTGCAGTCACTGATGGCCGAGAATGAGCCCAAAGCACTGCGCGATGCCCTCGAGCGCTTTGGCTGCAAGTACAACCTCTTTGCGAACTACCCGGAGGACAACGTGAAGGCCAGATTGCCTCTGGAGCGGCGCACAGCCTATCTCATGATGCGGCGCGTTGGGGCCATCCCCCAAGAGAGGCTCATCGCGGACATGGTGGCGGCGCTCTGAGCAGCTATCGGCACCGTATCAGGGCGAAGACACCGAACCGCAGCAGGAAGGCTGCGGTTCGATGTTTTGTGGGGGGCTCCGGCACACGAGCGGGGAAGAAGGGTATGGCGCCGGAGAAGGAGAAGGTGCCGTGTGAGGCCAATATGCCGTAGCAGGATAGGCGACGGCTGATGGCACAGCTCAATCCGAGCGTCGTGACGGCAGGGACTACACGAGGAGGGCACCCTCGATGGCAAAGCAGCTTCGTGTCGCACTGGTCGGGTACAACTTCATGGGCCGGGCGCATTCGAATGCCTGGCGGCAGGTCAAGTTCTACTTCCCCGAACTCAAGCTCGAACCCGTCATGGTCGCCCTGTGCGGGCGCAACAAGGCCAAGGTGGATGATGTCCGCGAGCGCTTCGGGTGGGCCGAGTCCGTCTATGACTATGATGAGCTGCTCGCGCGCGATGACATTGACCTCGTGGATGTCACCCCGCCCAACAACCAGCATGTCGAGATGATCGTCAAGGCCGCGGCCGCCGGGAAGCACATCCTGTGCGAAAAGCCCCTGGCCACCAACCTCGCCGACGCCAGGAAGGCCGTGGCGGCCGTCAAGAAGGCCGGCGTCACCCACATGCTCATGCACAACTACCGGCGGGCCCCGGCCATCGCGCTGGCCAAGGAGATGATCGCCGCCGGGGAACTGGGCGAGATCTACCACTGGCGGGCGCTGTATCTGCAGGACTGGCTGATGAGCCCCGACGTGCCCATGATGTGGCGGGTGCAGAAGAAGATCGCGGGCTCCGGCTCGCTGGGCGACCTCATGGCCCACAGCATTGACCTGGCCAACTGGCTGGTCGGCGACATTGACAGCGTGGCCTGCACGATGAAGACCTTCATCAAGAAGCGGCCGCAACTGGCCGATGTGGACGCGGGCCTGGGCGGCAAGGCCGACAAGGGCGCCAAGATGGGCACCGTGGACGTGGATGACGGCGTCATCACCCTGGCGCGGTTCAAGAACGGGGCGCTGGGCACCTTCGAGGCCACGCGCTTCGCGGCCGGGCGCAAGAACTACAACTGCTTCGAGGTCAACGGCTCCAAGGGGTCGCTGGTGTTCAACCTGGAGCGGATGAATGAGCTGGAGTACTACAACTGCGGCGACCCGGCCAAGGCCCAGGGCTTCCGCACCATCCAGGCGACGGCCGATGTCCATCCGTTCATGAGCTTCGGCAACGGCCCGCGGTACTGGCCGGTCGCGCACATCATCGGCTACGAGCACACCTTCATGAACGCGGTGTTCGACCTGGTGCAGGCGGTCGCGGCCAAGAAGCAGGTCACGCCGAACTTCGAGGACGGCCTGAAGACGCAGGCGGTGCTGGAGGCGTGTGAGGACGCGAGCAAGAAGGACGCGTGGGTGAAGGTGCCGAAGTAGAGGCGGGAGGCGGGGTACGGCGGTCGCGGTCGGTGACCGCTCCCACAGGATCCCGCTCCGTACGGCGGTCGCGGTCGGTGACCGCTCCCACGATGCCAGATGCCAGCAACTAACGCTCCTCTGAGAGGGAGGCTTGTGAGATGAAGATTGGTTCGCTTTCAGCCGCATGGAGTGCCCAGCCGCTCGAGGAAGTACTGGACTTCTTTGCCGGGGCCGGACTGCAGGCCATTGAGATCGGCTCGGGGGCGTATCCGGGTAACGCGCACTGCGACCCGGTCAAGCTCAATGCCGACCCCAAGGCGCTCAAGGCCTTCGTCAAGGCCATCGAGAGCCGCGGGCTGGTGCTGTCGGCGCTGAGCGTGCATGGCAACCCGCTGCACCCGAGCCAGAAGATCCAGCGCGAGCACCGCAAGGCGTTCCGCGAGACGGTCAAGCTGGCCGGGAGCATCGGGTGCAAGTGCGTCAACGGCTTCTCGGGCCTGCCCGGGGGCTGCGCCGAGGACAAGGTGCCCAACTGGGTCGTGGCGCCGTGGCCGGAAGACCACTTGAACGCCCTGACGTACCAGTGGGACTTGGCCGCGAAGTACTGGGCGAACGAGGCGAAGCTGCTGGAGAAGAACGACGTGTGCTTCTGCATCGAGATGCACCCGAACTTCCTGGTGTACAACCCCGAGACGCTCGTGAAGCTGCGCGAGGCAGCCGGCAGCGACCGGATCTGCGCGAACTTCGACCCGAGCCACCTGTTCTGGCAGGGAATCAACCCGTCGGACGCGATCCGGTGGCTGGGCGAGAAGGGCAAGGGCGCCCGCTCGTACTTCCAGCATGTGCATGCCAAGGACTCGCTGGTGTACGAGTGGAACGCGCGGGTCAACGGCGTGCTGGACACCAAGCCCTATGGCGATGAGATCAACCGCGGGTGGATCTTCCGCACGGTCGGCTACGGGCACGATGCCGGCGTGTGGAAGGACATGATCTCCACGTTGCGCATGGTCGGCTACGACGGCGTGTTGTCCATCGAGCACGAGGACAGCCTGATGTCGTCGAACGAGGGCTTCCTGAAGGCCATCGCGTTCCTGAAGGACGCGCTGATCTTCGAGGCGCCGACCGCGATGACGTGGGCGTGACGGCAGGGGTCAGGGATCAGAGGGCAGGAGTCAGGAACGACAACGGCGCACGGCAGACGGCTCGGCGAGGAGCTGCAGCGGGTCCAACCTCGCAAGAGGTCGGCACTCCCAGGCTACGGAGGAGGCTGTGAACCTCGAGAAGACGGTAGAGGTTCTGAAGGCCGAGACGGTCGTCGCTCCGTCGCGTGACGGGGCGGAGGTGGACGGCTGCTTCGCGGCTGACCTCATGAGCGACGTGCTGGCCTTCGCGCAGCCAGATTCCGTCCTGGTGACAGGCCTCACAACTGACCAAGCAGTGCGCACGGCCGCGATCAAGCACTTGATCGCGGTCGTTGTCATTGAGGGCAAGGAGGTGGGGAGCGACATGGTCGAGGCGGCGCGGGAGCAGGAGATGCCGCTGTTCCGCACCCACCTGTCCAAGTACGAGGCGTGCGGCCTACTCCTGCAGGCAGGGCTGCGACCATACCGGAAAGGCAGGGAGTAGGGATCAGGGGTCGGGGCGCCCGTCGCGGGTGTGCCCGCCCCGTTCCCGAGCCGCGGTGAGTGAGGATACGCAGCCTGTGGCGCACTACGAGTTCCCGATCCTGGGCCGCGCGTACTTCCTGGGCGGCCGGGCCTCGACCTCAGTCAAGCAGGCGCTGGTCCGGCACGGGGTCGGCGAGGAGACCGTGCAGCGGGTGTGCGTGGCGTGCTATGAGGCGGAGATGAACGTGGTGCTGCACGCGCGTTCGGGGTATGTGGCCGTGGACCTGTTCCCCGACCGCGTGGTGCTGCAGATCCTGGACCAGGGGCCGGGGATCGAGGACGTGGCGTTGGCGATGACGCCGGGGTGGTCGTCGGCCTCCGAAGAGGCCCGGGCACTCGGGTTCGGCGCGGGCATGGGGCTGCCGAACATCAAGGCGCAGGCGGACGCGATGGAGATCGAGAGCGAGCCAGGGCAGGGCGTGAAGATGCGCCTGGTGTTTGAAATGAGGGCGAACCCGTGAGCGTGACCGTGTCCGCAGTGATCGAGCGGCTGGGCCTGCAGGCGGCGGGGGGCGCCGACAATACCGAGACCGAAGTCACCGGCGCGCAGGTGTGCGACCTGCTGAGCCACGTCATGGCCCAGGGACGCGCGGGGCAAGTCTGGATCACGATCCAGACCCACGCCAACATCATCGCCGTGGCGGCGCTGGCCAAGCTGGCGGCGGTGATCGTGGCCGGCGGTTTCGCGCCCGAGGAAGAGACGATCATGCGGGCCGAGGAGGAGGGCATTGCGCTGCTGCTGTCGCGGGAGAAGGCGTACACGCTGGCGGGGCAGTTGTATGAGATGGGAGTGAGGTGAGGGGCGGGGGTTGGGGATTGGGCATTGGGGATTGGGGACGGCGGAGGCAACGGCTCGGATCTGCCTCACCCCCGGCGGCGGGGCCCGCCGCACACGTGAGACCGCAAGCGGTCTCGGCGGCACCCGCCGCCTGAGTGTTGCCCTACATGCCCGGCCTTCACCAATGCCCAGTACCCAATGCCCAATCCCTAATGCCCAACACCTCCCTAGACCTGCATATCCATTCGGCGCTGTCACCGTGCGCTGACGAGGCGATGCGGCCACCAGCGGTGCTGCTGACAGCGGAGCGGCGGGGGCTGGACGTGGTGGGGATCGTGGACCACTCAACGGGGCGGAACGGGTGGGCGTTTCTGACGGCGGCGGCGGCGTTTGAGGTGCAGGTGCTGGCGGGCCTGGAGATCGAGAGCAGTGAGGGCGTGCACCTGCTGGCGCTGTTCGATGGTCGCGAGGCGTTGGAGGATTTCGACGGGCTGGTGGCGCAACATCTGCCCGGCGGGTTGAACCGGCCGGAGGTGCTGGGGCCGCAACTACTGCTAGATGAGTGGGGCGAAGTGATCGGGGAGGAGCAGCGGCTGCTCATCACGGCGGTGGACCTGGGGCTGGAGCGGCTGGTGGCCATGATCGCCGATCATGGGGGGCTGAGCATCGCTGCTCACGTGGACCGGAATGCGAACGGGCTCCTGCCGACGCTGGGGTTCGTGCCGCCGAAGCTGCAGGTGGACCTACTGGAAGTGTCGTGGCGCATGACGCCGGCGGAGGCGCGGCGGCGGTGGCCGGAACTGGAGGCGTGGCCGCTGATCCGTAGCTCGGATGCGCATGTGCTGGAGGAGATCGGGCAGGGGAGCACGGTGGTGGAGGGGGGAGGCAAAGGCGACGGCTCCTCACCCCTACCCCTCTCCCTCGCGCGCGGTGAGGCTGCGCGCTCCGGAGAGGGGAACGGCAACGGCAAAGGCAACGGCAGCGACAACGGCTTGCCGGCTGGAAGCCGGCGCTCCTACGGCCTGCGGCAGTGGGTAGGGGAACTGGCGGAGGCGGTGCGGGTGAGCGAGGATGCGTGAGCTGGCCCTGCACCTGTTGGATATCGCGCGGAACTCGATCGAGGCCGGGGCGACGGCGCTGGAGCTCGAGGTGTGTGAGGAGCCGGCGGCCGATGAGTTGACATTCCGCGTGCGGGACAATGGGCGGGGGATGGACGCGGAAGCCCTGCGGCGAGCGACCGATCCTTTTTTTTCAACTCGCACGACGAGGAAGCAGGGATTGGGTCTCTCGTTGTTGAAGGAAGCCTGCGAGCGGAGCGAGGGGGGGCTCGAGGTGGAGTCGGCGCCAGGGGTCGGAACTACGGTGCGCGGGCGGATGCGCCTGTCGCATTTGGATCGGCCGCCGCTGGGGAAGATGGGGGGCGTGATCCAGGCGCTGGCATGTGAGGGGGAGCGGGTGAGCTTGCGGTACCGGCACGTGGTGGGGGGCCGGGAGTTCGTGCTGGATACCGAGGCAGTACGCCGGGAGCTAGGCGGGGGGAGGGTGGATGACCCGGCGGTGCTATGCTGGATTGAGCGGAGTGTAGAGGAGGGACTGACCGCGCTACACTCGGTTTGAGACGGCAGGCGGTGGGGTCGGCAACAGGCGTGAAAGTCGTGGATCAGCGACTGTGACCGTGCTCGCAGAAGGGTGTATGCGAGCCGGGAGCAGTCGCTACGGTTGGTGGTGTAGCCACTTGTGACTTTTTTCACAATCTCAATCAGTTTGCATCGCACCGTATCGGAAGGAGGCAGTACCAGGTGAAAACGCGTCAAGACCTGCAGGCTCTGCGTGAGAAAGCCAGAGCGGCCCTGGCTGTCCGAGACAGCCAGGGCGGGGCACGGGTGGTTATCGCCATGGGCACGTGCGGGATCGGGGCCGGGGCCCGAGAGGTGCTGGGAGCGCTGCTGGACGAGCTGTCCTTGCGGGGCCTGAGCGAGGTGACGGTGTCCCAGACAGGCTGCAAGGGGCTGTGCGACCAGGAGCCGCTGGTGGAGGTGCACATGCCGGGGATGCCGTCGGTGAGCTACGGGCGGGTGACGCCGCAGATCATGCGGCGGATCGTGGCCGAGCAGATCGTGAATGGTCAGGTGGTATCGGAGTATGCCATCGCGACCGGAACGGAGGCGGGTTAGATGGCTGCGGCCGAGAACATCTGTTGCGAGACCTTCGGCAAGATTGACGAGATCATCGCCCGCAAGGGGAGCACCCCGGACAGCCTGATCGAGGTGCTGCACGGGGTGCAGGAGGAGCTGGGCTACCTACCCCAGGCGGTGCAGGAGTATGTGGCCGGGAAGCTGGGGCTGGCCGTGGGGGCCGTGGAAGGGGTCATCACCTTCTACAGCTTCTTCACGACCGTGCCGCGCGGGCGGCACAGCATCAAGGTCTGCCAGGGCACGGCCTGCTATGTGCGCGGCGGCAAGCGGGTGCTGGAGGCGGTGGCGAAGCACTGCGGGTGCGGCGTGGGCGAGACCTCCGAGGACATGCGCTACAGCCTGGACGTGGTGCGCTGCGTCGGGGCGTGCGGGCTGTCACCGGTGATGACGGTCGGCGAGGACATCTACGAGCGGGTCAAGCCGACGAAGGTCACGGACATTCTGAACAAGTACGAGTGAGGTGGGGGTTAGGCATTGGGGATTGGGCTTTGGGGCTTTGGGATCGGCAATCAGGAGGATACAGATGCCTGCGTTTAGATCACATGTGCTGGTGTGCGCCGGGGCCGGTTGCGTCTCGTCGGGGTCACAAGCCGTGGCGGACGCGCTGGAACAGGCGATTGTCGAGAGCGGCCTGAGCGGAGAGATCAAGGTCATCCGCACGGGCTGCATGGGATCGTGCGACCTGGGGCCGGTGGCCGTGGTGTATCCCGAGGGCGTCTTCTATCAGAAGCTGACGCCGGACGACTGCGCGGTGCTCGTCGAGGAGCACCTGCTGAAGGGGCGACCGGTGGAGCGGCTGATGTACATGCCGACCGAGGAGTACAAGCCGGCGCTAAGCATGGACGAGATCCCCTTCTTCTCGCTACAGCAGAAGGTCGTGCTGCGCAACTGCGGCGAGATTGACCCGGGGAACATCGAGGAATACATCGCGCGCGACGGCTACGAGGCGCTGGCCAAGGCGCTGACCGAGATGACGCCGCAGCAGGTCATCGAGGAGGTCAAGCAGTCGGGCCTGCGCGGGCGCGGGGGCGGCGGCTTCCCGACGGGGCTGAAGTGGGAGCTGACCGCCAAGAGCGCAGAGACGCCCAAGTACGTGGTGTGCAATGCGGACGAGGGCGACCCGGGCGCGTTCATGGACCGGAGCGTGCTGGAGGGCGACCCGCACAGCGTCATCGAGGCGATGACCATCGCGGGCTACGCCATCGGGGCGAACAAGGGCTATGTGTACGTGCGGGCGGAGTACCCGCTGGCCATCGCGCGGCTGGGCATGGCGCTGGAACAGGCGCGGCAGTTGGGCCTGCTGGGGCAGAACGTCTTCGGGTCGGAGCACAGCTTCGACATCGAGATGCGCATGGGCGCCGGGGCGTTCGTGTGCGGCGAGGAGACGGCGCTGATGGCCTCCATCGAGGGCCGGCGCGGCGAGCCGCGGCCCCGTCCCCCCTTCCCCGCCCAGAAGGGCCTCTACAACAAGCCCACGCTGCTCAACAACGTGGAGACGTACGCGAACATCGCGCCGATCATCCTCCACGGCGGGCAGTGGCTGGCGAGCATCGGCACCGAGAAGAGCAAGGGGACGAAGGTGTTCGCGCTGGCCGGGCATGTGAACAACACGGGCCTGGTGGAGGTGCCCATGGGCACGCCGCTGGGCACGATCATCTACGAGATCGGCGGCGGCATCCGCAACGGGCGGAAGTTCAAGGCGGCGCAGTCGGGCGGGCCGTCGGGCGGGTGCATCCCCAAGGAGCACCTGAACACGCCGGTGGATTACGAGAGCCTCAAGGAGCTGGGCTCGATCATGGGCTCCGGCGGCCTGATCGTGATGGATGACACGACGTGCATGGTGGACCTGGCGCGGTTCTTCCTGGAGTTCGTGCAGGACGAATCGTGCGGCAAGTGCCCGCCGTGCCGCATCGGGACCAAGCGGATGCTGGAGATTCTCGAGCGCATCTGCGCCGGGCAGGGGCGGGAAGGCGACATCGAGCTGCTCATCGAGCTGGGCGAGCAGATCAAGCTGACCAGCCTGTGCGGCCTGGGGCAGACAGCGCCGAACCCGGTGCTGAGCACCATCCGGTACTTCCGCGATGAGTATGAGGAGCACATCCGCGACAAGCACTGCCGCGCGGGAGTGTGCACCGAGATGATGAAGGCGCCGTGCGAACACGCCTGCCCGGCCGGGGTGGATGTGCCGGCGTACGTGGCGCTGATCGCCGAGGGGCGCTTCGACGAGGCCTACGACGTGATCCGCGACACGAACCCCTTCCCGTCGGTGTGCGGGCGGGTGTGCACGGCGTACTGCGAGCTGCAGTGCCGGCGGGGGCAACTGGATGACCCGGTGGCCATCCGGCTGCTGAAGCGGGCAGCGGCGGACCACCACACGCGGCCGTGGCAGCCGCCCCTGGAGCCGCAGCGGCACCAGCGGGTGGCCATCGTGGGAGGAGGCCCGGCGGGGCTGACGGCGGCGGCGGACCTGGTGCGCAAGGGGTACGAGGTGACGGTGTTCGAGAAGGAGGCGCTGCCGGGCGGGATGATGATGCTCGGAATCCCCGAATACCGCCTGCCCCAGGATGTGCTGCAGCAGGAGATCCAGGAGATCGTGAACCTGGGCGTGGAGCTGAAGACCGGGGTGAGCTTCGGACGGGACATCACGCTGCAGAGCCTATCTGACGACGGATACGGGGCGATCCTGCTGGCGGTCGGATGCCAGGAGGGCATGCCCCTGGAGGCGCCCGGCAGCGAGGCTGAGGGCGTCATGGACGCAGTCAAGTTCCTGCGGGACGTGAACCTGCAACGCCCGCCGGCGATCGGCAAGCGGGTGGCGGTGATCGGGGGCGGAGACACGGCCATCGACTCGGCGCGGTCGGCGCTGCGGTTGGGGGCCGACGAAGTGCACCTGGTGTACCGGCGGACCGAGGAGGAGATGCCGGCCCATGCGGCCGAGATCGCCGAGGCGCGGCATGAGGGAGTGCAGTTCCACTTCCTGGCAGCGCCCAAGGAGGTCACGGTCGAGGACGGCAAGGTGGTCGGGATGGTGTGCCAGCAGATGCGGCTGGGCGACTTCGACCGCAGTGGCCGGCGGCGGCCCGAGCCCGTAGAGGGCGCGGACTTCGCGCTGGAGGTGGACACGATCATCCCGGCCATCGGCCAGAAGATCACCACCGACTGCCTGTGCGTGGAGGCGTCGCGCGGGAAGCTGTGCGCCGACCCGCGGACCCTGGTGACCAACCTGCCGCACGTGTTCGCGGCGGGCGACGCGACCGACGGGCCGATGACCGTCGTGGACGCGATCGCGGACGGGCACAAGGCGGCCCGGGCCATCCACAGCTTCCTGTCCGGCGAGCCGCTGCCGGAGCCGAAGCGGCGAGCCAAGACGAAGGTGATGGCCGAGGCGATGGCGGCGCTGGAGGAGGCGACGGAGGAGGAGCCCGCGGCGGAGCCGCAGCGTGTGTCGGATGCCTACCGGCGCTCAGGGTTCTGCGAGGTGGAGCTGGGGTACTCGATGCCGGTGGCGTGCCGAGAGGCGTCGCGGTGCCTGCACTGCGACTTCGTGATGGTGGAGGAGGAGTAGGTGGCAAGTGGGGCGCGACGGTCGCGGTCGGTGACCGACATCTGCCTCACCCCCGGCCCCTCTCCTTCGCGCTCGATACGGCTGAGCGCTCAGGAGAGGGGGGAGCGACGTGGAACGGCCCCGCCCACTGCGGCACCTCAGCCGAGCGCCGGCGGGGAGAAAGGCAAAGGAGACTGATCCATGTCAGGATTGAGCATAACGATCAACGGTCAGGCCGTGCAGGCAGAGCCCGGGATGACCGTGTTGCAGGCAGCCAAGGGCGCCGGGCTGAAGATCCCGACGCTGTGCCACCACCCGGACCTGCCGCCGATGGGGGCGTGCCGGGTGTGCCTGGTCGAGATCGAGGGCGAGCGCGCACTGCAGCCCTCGTGCACGTACCCGGTGCGGGAGGGGATGGTCATTCAGACCCACTCGCCGACGGTGCGGCAGGCGCGGCGTACGGTGGTGGAGCTGCTGCTGTCGGACCACCCGTCGGACTGCACGGCGTGCGCGCGCAACAAGAACTGCGAACTACAGTCGCTGGCGGAGGAGTTGGGGATTCGCGAGGTGCGAGTGAAGGCGCCGGCGCCAGGCCACGCGGTGGATGACTCGAGTCTGGCCGTGGTGCGCGACCCGGACAAGTGCATCCTGTGCCGGCGGTGCCTGCAGACGTGCGACCAGATCCAGGGCGTGTCGGGGCTGCGCATCAAGGGCCGCGGGTATGATAGCGTGGTCGGGGCGCCGTTCGATACGCCGCTGGGCCACGCGCTGTGCGTGAACTGCGGGCAGTGCATCAACCGGTGCCCGACCGGGGCGCTGACAGAGAAGACGCAGATCCCCGAGGTCTGGGCGGCGCTGGAAGACCCGACCACGTTCACCGTGGTGCAGACGGCGCCGGCCGTGCGCATCGCGCTGGGCGAGGCGCTGGGGATGCCGGTGGGCGAGATCGTGACCGGGAAGATGACCTCGGCGCTGCGGCTGCTCGGGTTTGACCGAGTGTTCGACACGGACTTCACGGCCGATCTGACCATTATGGAAGAAGGCTTCGAGCTGATCAAGCGGGTGAAGGAGGGCGGGGTGCTGCCGCAGCTCACCTCGTGCAGCCCGGGCTGGATCAAGTTCATCGAGCACTTCTACCCGGAACTGCTGCCGAACGTGTCGAGCTGCAAGTCGCCGCAGCAGATGTTCGGCGCCCTGGCCAAGACGTATTTCGCCGAGCAGGCGGGTGTGGACGCGGCGAAGATGAAGGTCGTGTCCATCATGCCATGTGTGGCCAAGAAGTTCGAGGCCGCCCGACCGGAGATGTGCGACTCGGGCTACCAGGACGTGGACTATGTGCTGACCACCCGCGAGTTGGCGCAAATGATCAAGGAGAAGGGCATCGAGTTCGCGGCGCTGCCGGAGAGCGACTACGACGACCCGCTGGGCGAGTCCACCGGGGCGGCGGTGATCTTCGGGGCGACCGGGGGCGTGATGGAGGCGGCGCTGCGTACGGCGTACGAGGTGCTCACCGGCGAGAAGCTGGAGGATGTCAACATCGAGGCGGTGCGCGGGATGGAGGGCGTCCGCGAGGCGACGGTGATGGTCGGCGACCTGCCGGTGAAGGCGGCAGTGGCGCACGGGCTGTCCAACGCGGCGCAGGTGCTCGACAAGATCGTGGCGGGTGAAGCGGACTACCACTTCATCGAGATCATGTGCTGCCCGGGCGGGTGCCTGGGCGGGGGCGGGCAGCCGATCCCCACGTCCCCGGAGATCCGGAAGCAACGGGCGGCGGCGATCTACCAGGCGGACCGTGACCTGCCCATCCGGCGCTCGCACGAGAACCCGTCCATCAAGGCGATCTATGAGAAGTTCCTGGGTGAGCCGCTGAGCCACAAGTCGCACCACCTGCTGCACACGGAGTATACGCCGCGGACGCGGGAGGCGGTGCAGGAGTAGAAACCAGGGTTCAGGGGTCAGGGGTCAGGTATCAGAGCAACGGCGAGGATTGGGTGAGGGGGCGCGCTACGCGAGTGGCGCGCCCCCCTTTGTGTGTGCGGGAGCAGGAAAAGCGGATGAGGATAGCGAAAGGCTGCAATAGCAGTGAACCAGACGACCGGTCCAGTGAGGGGTACGCCCCCCACCATCCAAGGAGGAGTTGCCATGAGCAGGCGTGGGTTCACACTGATTGAGTTGCTGGTGGTCATAGCTATCATCGCAATCCTGGCGTCCATCCTCTTCCCAGTGTTCGCGCGGGCGCGGGAGAAGGCGCGGCAGACGGCATGCGTGTCGAACATCAAGCAGCTCGGCATGGCGTGCGCGATGTATACTCAGGACTACGATGAACTGATGCCAACGGAGGACTACGACATCAACAGCAACGGGGACGGCAACGAGGTAGGGATTGACGCGAGCTGGCGCGGCGTGATCATGCCGTACTGCAAGAATGCCCAACTCTTCCAGTGCCCCAGCTACCGGCCCTCGCCCGGGACGTATGGCCTGTTCGACGGCCGCATCAATGACAAGGGGCAGGTCGGCGGCTACGCCATCAATGACGCGCACCAGGACTCGGGCTCGCCAACCCCGCCAGAGGCCCAGGCCCTGGGCTCGGTCGAGGACGCCTCTTCGTGCATCTTCCTGGTAGAGGGCAACGGCAGCGAGGCCGAGATCATGCCGAACGCGAACGAGCATGTGACCCTCAACATTGCGTCGCTGCGGCGACACAACGACGGCGCCAACTACGCCTTCGTGGATGGTCACGCCAAGTGGCTGAAGCAGACGGTCGTGTGCAAGGCGTCCGGGGACTGCCTGCTGAGCATGGAGATCGAGCCGTAAGTAGACAGAGAGACAGGACACGCAGCGCCGGAGGAGAGATCCTCCGGCGCTTTCGTTTCCCGAGGGGGCGGGCGGGGCAACGGCGGCCCACCCCCTGGCCCCCTCCCCGCGGGGGAGGGGGGGAAGGCCAACGGCGACCCACCCCCTGCCCCCTCCGGAGACGCTGCGCGTCTCACGGGGAGGGGGAACGGCAGACGGCACCCGCCGCCTGCCCCCTCCCCGCAGGAGAGGGGAACGGCAACGGCGGACGGCAGTCAGGGAGGTGGAGGATTCTTTGTGAAACTTCGTTCACAAATGCTAGTTCTGGGGTTTTGCTGTACCTGCGATTATGGAGAGACGAATCAACACACACGCCGGGGACCTGTGATGGAGCATGTGGATGAAGCGCGCACCAGAGCTGAACATGGGGGGCGGCACCGGAGGGTCTATGACGAGTGGCCGGTCGGGGTGCGGAGGTTCACGCAGGAGCGGCAGTACCTGGGGCTCGGCGACGAAGTGTACCCCCGCATCCTTGATACGCTGAGCCGCATCTTCCACGGGAAGTATGAGGAAGCAGCGCTGTGCTGGGGGATTGGATCGGGGAAGTCGTTCCTGTGCTCGCTGGCGCTGCTGTACATGGTGTACCGCACGCTGTGTCTGCGGGACCCGCAGCAGTACTACGGCCTGGCCGAGGGGAGCCCGATCCATATCGTGACGGTCGGGCCCACGGCACGCGTGGCCGAGAAGGCGATCTATGGCCAGATCCGCGGCATGGTGTCGCGGTCGCCGTGGTTCGCCGACAAGTACCCGGCCGACACCCGGACACGCCGCGAACTGCACTTCCCCAAGCATGTGGAGGTGCTGCCCGGGAACTCCAGCGACCTGTTCCCGCTGGGGCTCAATGTGCTGTGTGCGACCATGGACGAGGCAGCCTTCTTCGTCGAGACCCAGAGCGGCGGGCAGGAGGCAGCCGAAGAGGTGTACCTCGCACTGCAGCGGCGCATCAAGTCGCGGTTCGGTAGCCGGGGGCTCGTGCTAATCGCGTCCTCCCCACGGCACGGCGAGGACTTCATCATGCAGAAGCTGGCCGAGGCTGAGACGAACCCGACCGTCTTCGCGTCGCGCAAGGCCACCTGGGAAGTCAAGCCCGGCTTCAGCGGAGAGACGTGCGTCGAGGGCGGCCTGGAGGTGCCTGTGGAGCTGGCCGGGGAGTTCCGGCGCAACCCGCAGAAAGCGCGCCGTGACCTGGCCGCCCAGCCCGGAGCGGCGTACCAGCCGTTCTTTGTGGACATGGGGGCGCTGGAGGCGGCGTGCGGTGGGGCGCGGGACGGCGACGGCAACGGCGTCCCACCCCCTGCCCCCTCCGCACGGGGGAGGGGGAACGTCAACGAGAACGTCAACGTCAACGGCGACGGCGTCCTCACCCCTACCCCTCTCCCTCGCCCGCCTTCGCCCTCCGGGCTACGGCAGGCTCCGGAGAGGGGAACGGCTGACGACAACGGCGGCCTACCCCGTCAGCGCTGCGCGCTGACACCCCTCCCTGGTAGGGAGGGGAAGGGCAACGGCGTGGAGGTGCGGCATCCGTTTGCGGAGGAGGGGAGGCTGGCGGATTGGTTCCGGCCTGATGATGCGGTGCCGCGCTATGTCCATATAGACCTGGGCCTCAAGAAGGACGCCTGCGGCATGGCCATGGCCAAGGTAGTCAGCGAGGGCGGGCAGCCTGTCGCGGTGGTCGAGCTGATGCTGCAACTAACGGCACCGGCGGGCGGTGAAGTGAACCTCGCCACGCCACGGGAAATCGTGCTCGCTCTGCGCCGGCGAGGGTTCCCCATCGGCCAGGTGAGCTACGACGGATGGCAGAGCGCCGATAGCCTGCAGATCCTGCGCCGACACGGCGTGCGCGCGGTGACCGTGTCCGTGGACCGCGACCTGGGAGCGTATGAGACGCTCAAGGAGCTGGCCAATGACGGGCGGCTGCGCATGTACCCCTTCAAGCCGTTCCTGGAGGAGTGCCGTCGGCTCGAACTGATCCAGGGGACCAAGGTGGATCACCCGGCCCATGGGTCCAAGGATGTGGCCGACGCGGTGGCCGGGGCGGTGAGCGAGGCGGTGAAGGCCTGGGGGGGGACGGATGTGAGGGGGAGGATCGTGTGAAGGAGGAGGCCGACCCTCACCCCCGGCCGCTCTCCCAGAGGGAGAGGGGAGCAGACGGCGGGGGTTGAAACCCCCGCCTGACGGGGAGGCGTCCCTCCGGGACGCCGGGACGGCAACGGCAACGGCGTCCTCACCCCTACCCCTCTCCCTCGGCCCGCTGCGCGGGCCTCCGGAGAGGGGAACGGCAACGACGGCCTACCCCAGCCCTGCGGGCCACCCCTCCCTGAAGGGAGGGGGGAACGGCAACGACGGTGACGACGGCGGTGTACGGGCGGCTCGGAAGCGAGGCGCTCTGTTCGGTTCTGGTGGGACGATGTGATGCTCTGACGGGGTCAGCCCCCCAGAGGACCGGATGCAGCCGGTCTTCCGGGGACGGACCCCACCCCGTACAGGTGGAGGCGAGGCAATGTCGGATCTCGTGAAGGCGCAGGTTGTGGGGACGGACGGCAGAGGCGTGAGCAAGCAGTTGCCCGACTCGCCCTGGCATGAGGCCTACGCACGGGGGGAAGTGGTGGAGCCCCCGTATGATCTGGAAGCGCTGGCAGCGCTGTATGAGACGAACTCGACCCACAAGGCGTGCGTGGACGCCAAGACCATCAACATCGTGGGGCTCGGGTACCGGTTCGTGCCCGTCGGGGGCGAGCGTGAGGCCGACAGCGGCAACCTGGCGCTGCTGCAGCACCTGTTCGACAACTCCAACCCCGAGATGACCTTCACCGAGGTGCTGCGGGCCGTGTGGACCGATGTGGAGTGCCTCGGGAATGGGTACCTGGAGTTGACCCGCAACAGCCGGGGGCAGATTGACGGGATGTACCACGTGCCCGGGACGACGGTGCGGGTGCTGGCCGACCGATCCGGGTTCGTGCAGGTGCGCGACGGGAGGAAGCGGGTCTTCCGGAATGTGGGTGGAGAGCCGGTCGCGGTCGGTGACCGCTCCCACAACAGCACACAGGACGGGGGCGACGGGGGGCGGGGGGCGACTGCCAGCCTGGCAGATCATAGCGGGCGGGGTACGAGCGCCGCCCTGGCAGACCACAGTGGGCGGGGTACAAGCCCCCGCCCTACAGGGGACGCGGGCGAACAGAATGAGGTGCTGCACTTCATGAAGTACACGCCGCAGTCCTCGTACTACGGGGTGCCCGACATCATCCCGGCGGTGTCCGCAGTGGCCGGCGATAAGGCGGCGCGCGAGTACAACATTGACTTCTTCAGCCACAACGCAGTGCCCCGGATGGCGATCATCGTCGAAGGGGGCGAGCTGTCCGAGGGCGTGGTGACGCAACTCAAGCACTTCATGGAGAGTGAGATCAAAGGGCATGGGCACAAGACGCTGGTGCTCGAGGTGCCCGGCGGCGGCGCCAACGTGAGGCTCGAGAAGCTCACCGTCGGAGGCTGCGAGGATGCGGCGTTCCTGGAGTACCGTCGGGCCAACCGGGATGAGGTGCTGCTGGTGCACCGCGTCCCGCCCAGCAAAGTGACCGTGGTCGAGAACGCCAACCTGGCCAACAGCAATGACCAGGACAAGACCTTCCGCGAGCAAGTCGTGCGGCCGGAACAGCGGCGGATCGAGTACCGGTTGAACCGGCTGGTGCGCGAGCAGCTCGGGATCGGGGACTGGGCCTTCCAGTTCAGGGAGATGGACCTGTCCGAGGCGCGCGAGGAGGCCGAGGTGGCTGCCATCTATGCCGGGATCGGAGTGCTGAGCGCGGAGGAAATCCGGGGGCGGCTCGGGATGGTGGCGTCGCCTGTGGCCCAGGCCGTCAGCGCTGGGCGGTGAGGGGCGGGGGGCAAGGGCGGGGGTTGAAACCCCCGCCTGACGGGGAAGCGTCCCTCCGGGACGCGGACGGAGGACGGCAACGGCGGCCCACCCCCTGCCCCCTCCCCACAGGGGAGGGGGAACGGCAACGGCAACGGCAGCAACGACGACCTACCCCCTGCCCCCTCCCTACAGGGAGGGGGGACGGCAACGACAACGGCGAACGGCGGTGGCGCGCAGGCGAGCTGAGAGACATTGGCGGGCTTGGAAGGTGATGGAGTGGCGGACGAGACGACCGCGGCGGAGTGGCAGTTCGAGGGCGTCGCGTCCAGCACCAGGCTGGACCGGCAACGGGAGAAGATCAGTAAGGGGGCGCTGCGACAGGTAGCGCAGAGAGGGCCCGTGGACCTGGTCGCGGCGCATAACGAGCGAGAGGTTGTGGTCGGCAGAATCGAGACGTGTGAGGTCGAGGGGGAGCTGCTGCGGGTCCGCGGGCGGCTGCGCGTGGACGCGCCCGAGGCCCGGGAGCTGCGACAACGGCTCGCGCGGGGCGAGAGGCTGGGGCTCAGCCTGGGCGGCAAAGTGAGCCGGGCCCACTGGGGCTGGGACAGCAATACCGAGGGACCCGTCCGGCATCTGGATGAGGTGGCCGTCGAGCATGTGGCGGTGTGCCGAGCGGAGCAAGCCGTGAACCCGGATGTGCGAGTACGACTAGTTGAGGGTGAGCAGTGAACGGTGTGGTGCGCCGGATAGCCGAGAAGCTGCGGTGGGCGTGGCGGAGGCGACGAGGTGAGGACAAACGAGGGGACGACCTGGCCGAACGGCTCGGACAGATCGAGGAGAAGCTGAGGGAGATCGAGGCGAGCATGCAAGCCGATGGCGGAGGCGCGACAGTGACGACGGGCAGCCAGCAGGCGCAGGAAGAGCGGGGACCGGAGGTGTGGGAGGCGGCGGGGACGACGCCCCGGCCGCTGGTGGAGCGCACCGCAGTGCTGGCGAAGGCACAGCGGGCCGGAGACATCGTCCTGGCGGGCGATGAGGACGTGGCAGACGAGACGATGGTCGAGGTCAGGCCCGGAATGCCCCAGGGGCTACCGGGACAGCAGGCGCGGCGGAAGGCGGCGCGATTCTGGGAAGGGGTGCTGTGAATGAGTGTCGAGGAGATGCTGCAGAAGGCCATTGACACGACGGATCTGGCGGCCGGTGGGCTGCTGGGGCCGGAGCAGTCGCGGAAGTTCACCGACTTGGTCATTGACCAGTCGGTGATGCTGCAGGAGGCGCGCGTGGTGCGGATGCGGTCGGCAGTGACCGAGATCGACCGCATCGCCACCGCCGGCCGGGTGAGCCAGCTCAAGAGCGAGGGCGTGGCGCCGAGCACGCTGGCCGAGCCCGCGTTCTCGAAGGTGACGCTGACGGCGGTGGATATCATCACCCCGTTCGAGCTGACCTTCGAGGCGCTCGAGGACAACGTCGCAGGCGGGAACCTGGAGGATACGGTGATCCGGGTCATGGCCAAGCAGACGGCGACGGACCTGGAGGAGCTGGCGATCAAGGGCGACGTCACGTCGGGCGACACGTTCCTGGCGGGCATGAACGGCTGGCGCGTGCTGGCTGACGGCGGCCACGTGGAGGACCTGGCGGGCGCGACGCTGGACAAGGGCGCGCTGAGCGCGATGTTCCGGGCATTGCCCGACAAGTACAAGCGCAACTACGGGGACCTGCGCTTCTACTTCGCGCCGACAGTGACCCAGGACTGGCATGACACGTTCGCCGACCGCGGCACCAGCGCGGGCGACAAGGCGCTGCTGGGCGCCCAGGTGCCGCCGTACATGGGCGTGCCGCTGGTGACCGTGCCGACCATCCCCACGAACCTGGCCGGGGTGAGCGGGACCACGGGCACGAACCTGAGCTACGGGTTCCTGACCCCGCGCGACAACCTGATCTTCGGCATCCACCGGGAGATCCGCATCGACAAGGACCGCGACGTGCTGCGCGGTGTGAACATCTACGCGATCACCACCCGTGTGGCCGTGGAGTTCGAGAATGACGATGCGGTGGTGCTGGCGGTGAATGTCGGGAAGACGGCGTAGGGGCGGGAGAGGGAGAGGGCGGGGGTTGGCCCCCCCGGGAAGCGGGGCGGCAACGGCGGCCCACCCCCTGGCCCCCTCCGGAGACGCTGCGCGTCTCGCAGGGAGGGGGAACGGCAACGGCGACGACAAGGGCGGGGCCTGCGGCTCGTTCTGGGCCGCAGGCCTCTGCATGAGTGGAGATGCGTGATGAGACGGAAGCGATGGGCAGGACTGATTGCGGCAGTGTTGGTGCTGAGCTGTAGCGTCGGGCTGGCTGAGGATCTGGTGCTGTCGGTAGGGGCGGTTGGTGGGATCGCGCCGGATGGTGTGGTGGGGCCTGAGCTGTCGCTGCGGCTCCTGCCGCTGAAGGGCAGCACGACAGGACAGGGAACGCCATATCTGTGGCTCGATGTGGCGGCGACGACTGACGACTTCTCGCAGTGGGGCGTGATGACAGGACTGAGCGCGGACCTCGCGGCGGTGAGCAGTCTGACAGCCGGGATCGCACAGCGAGGCGGGTTCGGACGGGACTGGACGCGCGAGGTGTGGGTGCTGTATGTCAGCCGGAGCTTCTCGTCGCTGTTTGAGTAGTACCGGCTTGCGGGAGTTCGCGTCACAAGGGCGGTGGGTGTCGCGGCGAGGACGCGCAGCGGTCTCCGAGCGGCGGCCCCACCGCTGGTCGTGGGGCCCGTCGCACACGACGCGACACCCACGACCTGTCACCGTTAGCATGCGAACCTAGTCAAGTCGGCACCAGGCCGGTGGCGAGGCGAGTCGGGACGAGCGGACGGACCGAGCTTGAGCGGAGGATCAGTCGAACATGCGTAAGCAATTCCTGTATCTGGATAAGGCAGGCTTCTACTACAACGCGCCGGGCAACATCAGCATGGGCTCGGGAGCGAAGGGGAGCGTGTTCTTCTGGTACCATCCGGCGCCGTGGAACGACGGCAACCAGCCGGTCTGGGAGGCCACGTTCGACAGCAGCAACTACCTGCGGTGTGGCTTTACGGGCAACTCGCGCTTCAGCTTCGTGAGCTGCTCGAACGGCGTATGGTACGCCGCACACTGGAACGACTTCTTTGTGAAGGACTACCAGCGCTGGCTGCCAGTGCTGTGCACGTGGGACTTCACCACGGCCGGCGCCGGACAGCTGCGGCTGTATCTGGACGGCCAGGAAGCGCCGACGCAGTCGAACACCGCCGAGGCGCCCCTCGGCGAGGCTCTGCGGCTGTACCTGGGGGCGCGGTCGGACACCACGGCGGTGGGACTGGACGGGTACCTGGACAACATCGCGATATGGGACGGGGTCATGACGGCGACCCAGTACGCGGCGCTGACCCGGGGCGCTGCCACGTACGCCGAGCGGCAAGCGGCGCGACGACGCCTGCCCCGACAGAGCGACGGGAATGGGACGCTGACTTTCCTGGCACCGTTCGACGGGACGTTCGCGGCGCAGATCGCCGGGGGCGACCCGCAGGCGTACTGGATGGTGGGGGCCAGCGACTACCACCACTTCGCGCGGCTGGATGACGGCTCGCGGAGCCGGGGTCGGCGGCAGATGTTCCGGTTTGGCATCCCGCGTCACGATGATTCGGATGACGACCGGGTGCCGCTGCGCGCGGTGCTGGGGCTGCTGCGCGACCAGGGCGCGTCGCAGTACACGACGCTCGTGGACCAGGCGACGCACTCGGAGATCAACGTCAGCCAGTACAAGGCGATCTCGGGCTATGGGCAGGGCGTGGGATGGCTGCGCTCGGCCATAGACCCCGGTGACCTGCCGTACCCGACGACGGTGCGCATGCGCGTGAACCTGCCGGATGCGACGAACCCCAAGAACACGAGGATCTGCCTGGGCCCGCTGACGTACATCAGCGGCGGGATGCACGGGAACAACTTCACGACCTGGGGCACGGGCGAGAGCTTCATGGTCGTCGCCGACGCCGGGAACACCGCGGGGACGATCAAGACGAGCCTGAGCGCCCGGACGGATGGATACTGGGCGGCGGCCGAGATCTCCATGCAGACGGGGGCGTGCGCCGGCTGCCGGCTGAAGGTGAGCGGGTACACGGCGAGCACCGGAGTGCTGACGCTGTCGGGGACGTTGCCGGCCACGCCGGCGGCGGGCGATGTGGGCGTGGTGGACTTCCGGGGCCGGCTGGTGCCGACCGGCAATCCGTGCGATGAGACCCAGAGCATGGAGGCGTGGCTGTGGGAGGAGTATGGGGAGGACAGGCCGTGGATCGAGCTGGAGGCGGTGTACGGGGCGACCAGCGGCTTTGGGATGGCGCGCTACCAGCGGGGCCGGTCCACATGGATGAACCTGACGCGAGCGAACGGCGGCCTGCAGGGCGCGTACCTGATGATGGGGCGGAACGCCTGGGAGACGCCGGAGAGCTTCAGCTGCAACATCCTGATCGAGAGCCTGGCCATTGACGGGCCGGGCAGCTACCAGGTGATGTCGCCGGAGACGACGCGTTCGGGGCGGGGGTTCGAGCTGGCGGACCACTTCCTGCTGCGCGACATGGGCAACGGGCATAGCTGCCGGGTGTGGCGGGCGGAGAACTGCGGGTGGAACAGTGCGGCCCCCACCGTGAACGCCGACGCGAGCACGGCGGTCGCGGACCTGCAAGTCGCAGGGACGTGGCGGGAGGAGGCCTTCTTCCACAGCGCAGTGCGGACAGGCGAGGGGACCGACGCGGTCGTGGCGGTGGTCAGAGGTACGAGTTCTGAGGGGATTGACCGGCTGGGATACGTGCGAGGGCAGTGGAATGCGTCCACCCAGCGCATCACCTGGCAAGACGAGACACCGCCGACGGGCAAGAGCAACCCGTTCCTGGACATGAGCCTCCTGCGGCCGTGGGAAAACCGTGACTCTACCTGGGGCCTGGAGGGCGACCCCGGGCTGGCGCGGATCTTCAGCAACGCGGGGAGCGAATGGGCGCTGCTGCTGGGCGGGAACGAGGACAACCCGGATCATTACTATGTGCGGGCATATCACGGCGCTCCGGACCGCTGGAGCTTTGACCCGCAGCAGCACTGGTGGCCTGAGAACCCGGTGGTGCCGGGGTTCGGGGGCGTGGACATGATGCCGCCGAGCGGCGGTGGGGTGAACTGCTTCGGCAACCGGGACGCGGAATGGATGGTGCTGCAGAACCCGTACGCGCGGGACGCGAGCCGGCGCTTCGCGGCCTACGCCCGGTTCAAGACGATCCTGCCGCTGACGGGGATGATCGGGGGCAACCGGCGCCCGTTGGCGGGGTGGACCAGCCCAGACCTGAAGAGCTTCTTCCTGCTGCCCCATGGCAACAGCCTGTCGCCGCTGGGGATCGGCGAGGGGTTCACGATGTGCCCCTATGCCGTGAGCGATGACGTGATCGCGATGGTGGTGCAGTTCTACGGCGGCGTGGATCGGCTGTGGGCGTCGGATGATGACCGGCACTTCCAGCAGGTGATCTACAGCTTCATGCCCGACAGCAACCCGCTGGACGTGTTCCGGCTGGGCGACAGGCGGATCTACTACTCTGCTACCTCCGGCAGCGTCTTCAACCTAGCGTACCAGGACTACAACCGCGAGACGTTCTACCAGCTCAGCTCGGGGCAGGTAAGCGGGACCCTGGAGACAGCAGCGCTGGTCAAGCCGGCGGACGGATGGGGCGGCCTGATCGTGAACGTCGCGCCGCAGCAGGGCGCAGTGCGGGTCGAGGTGCTGAACGCCCTGACGGACGAGGTGGTCGCGGGGTTCGGCACCGAGGACTGCGACAGCCTGACGGACGGCGTGGAGCGCCAGGTGACGTGGGGCACGCTGGCGCTGTCGGAGCTGACGACCGAGGCGGTGCGCCTGCGGTTCGTGCTGACGCGGAGCAGCGCCGATGATACCTCGCCGCAGCTGTTCAGTTGGCAGATCGGGGAGGCGGAGGGCATTGCGGCGCCCCAGGTCAGCAGCCTGCAGGTGGAGGGTAAGGCGAACCCCACGGGGATCCTGGACGACACGCCAACGCTGAGCTGGAGCTATGCGGATGCGCAGGGGTACGCGCAGGCCGCCTACCAGGTGCTGGTGGCATCCAGCCAGGGCAGTCTGGACCTGAACGAGGGCGACCTGTGGGATAGCGGTGTGGTGGCGGGGCCGGCGACGTCGGTGGTGTATGCCGGCACGGCGCTGGGCGATGAGGCGATGTACTTCTGGAAGGTGCGGGTGCAGAACTCCGAAGGGGTGTGGTCCGAGGAATGGTAGCACAGGGCGTATTCACGACCGGCAACCTGAGTTCGTACTGTACGGCCGAGGACGTGGTCCGGGTCCTGACGGGCTATGATCTCGAGCCGCTCGGCGGCGAGGAGGAGCTGGTAGCCCGCGTGGCCGAGCTGCTCCCCCTGACGCACGGGATGGTGGACAGCAGCGCCGGGCGGGACTTCCGCTGGCACGCGGACCAGACGATCGTTGTGGACGGGAACGGGATGGATCGGCTCCTGCTGACCGAGGCCGCGGTGGCCCTGCCGGTGCAGGTGCGGGCGCTGCGCGTGGAAGGCACGACGCTCGAGGCGGAGGCCTACCACGCGTATCCCGAGACGGGGCTGCTGAGGCTCAAGCCACAAGCGACGCCGACACGGTTCCCCGCGGGCGTGCAGAATGTGGCGGTGGACCTGGACTGGGGGTTCGAGCAGACGCCCACGGAGATCGCGCTGGCCCAGGCGAAGCTGACCGCGGCGGAGCTGCTGGCGGAGCTGAGCGGCGAGGGCGGCGCCGTGCGGGAGACGCGGATCGGGGACTACACGGTGCGGTACGCCGAGGAGGGTCGGTACGGCGCGGCGGTCCGGCGGCTGTGCGCCGAGGCGATGGAGTTGCTGCGGCGGTACCGGGTGGTGCGCGTGGCGGCGGTGTAGACGAGGGCGGGGGTTGAAACCCCCGCCTGTCGGAAGCGTCCCTCCGGGATGCTGACGGAGGACGGCGACGGCAACGGCGTCCTCACCCCTACCCCTCTCCCGCGCTACGCGCCGGAGAGGGGAACGACTGCAGCAGCGGCGGGCTACGGAGAGGGGAACGCCAACGGCGGAAGGGACTGCGAGTATGGAGGATGTGAATCTGAGGATGGTGCTCAGTCAGGCGGCGTATGTGGACCGGGCCGAGACCGCTATCGGGACTGGACTTGATCCGCTCAGCCCGCGGTATGCCAGAGACGCTGCGGCGCTGCCCGCGCTCGTACAGCCGCTGCGCGGGGACCTCGTGGTGACCGTGGCCGGGAAGCTGCCCGAGGCGACCCATGTGGTGTACCTCGAAGGCGGAGTGCAGCTCAGGCCGGGCGATGTGCTGGCCGTGGCGGAGGGTGCGTCGGAGAGGAAGTATGAGGTGCTGGACGTGGAGGATGAGGGAGGACAGGGGCACCATCTGCGGGTGGTCGTGAGGAGCAGGGGGTAGGACGGCGGCCCACCCCCTGCCCCCTCCCCGCAGGGGAGGGGGAACGGCTAATGGCGGCCTCGCCCGGCAGCGGAACGCGGGGGTTCAAGCCCCCGCCTGTCAGAAGCGTCCCTCCGGGACGCAGGACGGCGACGGCGGCCTACCCCGGCCCTGCGGGCTACCCCTCCCTGAAGGGAGGGGTAAAGGCAACGGCGGCTCAGCCTCTGGCCCCCCTCCGGAGACGCTGCGCGTCTCACAGGGAGGGGGGACGGCATGGCACACGATAGCATGCGGAGGGACGTATGGGACTGGACATGTATCATCACAACGAGATCGCGCGGGCGCTGCGGATGCTGGTGCAGGGGGCGTCGGGGCTGACCGCGGATGCTGACGGCAGCGACCTAGTGAACATCGAGGCCAGCCCGCTCTTCGAGGTGGGGGCGGCGGTACGGTTAGTGGATGACCACGGCGTGATCGAGAACCACACGGTGGCGGAGAGGCTGTCGGGGCTTCAGGTGCGGCTGGAGGCGCCCGTGGCGGGGGCGTTCACCGTGGCGGCCGGGGCGCGGCTGCAGCTCGCCACCGGGGCCGGAGCAGGGCTGAAGTGGGTAGCGCAGGGGCGCCCGGAACTGATGCCGCGGGCGCAGGCCATGCAGTTGCCGGCGGTGGTCGTCGAGCCGGTGTCGCTGGAGCAGCCGCCGCAGGCCGGGACGAACCGGACCTATCAGCAGGACTACACCTTCCACCTCTACTACATCCGCAAGATCGCGGAGGGGGAGCAGGCGAGTGTGGAGCTGCAAGACGAACTCGCCGACCTGTTCAACCTGGTGATGGCCGACCCGTACCTGGGCGAGACGTGCTGGCATGCGCAGGTGACCGGGGTGCAGATGCGGCCCCCGGAGGAGGAGAAGCTGCGGGCAGTCGCGCCCGGCGTGCAGGCGGTGCGGATGGAGGTCGTGGCGCGGCGGTCGGAGGTGTGGGGGTGAGGCAGGGGCGAGGGTCGAGGGGCGAGGGTCAAGGGTAACGGCGACGGCGGAGGCGACGGCAGGGGCGACGGGGACTGACACGGAGAGAGGCGATCTGCGGATCGGCTCTCTTCGCACTTCTGGTAGACGGCAAGGTGGTGCGGACAATGGCAGTGGCACTGGCCCAGGAGGGCGCTTTCGGGTTTGGCTTGCAGACGCAACAGGGGACGGCTGTCGCGCCCAGTGTGTGGCTGCCGCTCATGGGCGGCGGCAACCGGGGCGAGACGCTCAAATGGCACAAGAACTACGTGACGCTGGACATGGCGGACACGAACGACTTCGAGAGCCGGTACTTCAGCGTGGGCGAGTGGGTGGAGGGGCAGATCACCGTGCCCATGGTGCCCGGGTCGCTGACGGCCCTGCTGTCCTGGATCCAGGACCGAGACCAGGACAACCAGGGGAAGTGGGCGTCGCTGGTCGTGGACTGCGTGAATGAGGTCAAGCAGGTGACCGATGCCAAGGTGCGGCGGGTGACGCTGGACATGCTCAAGGGGCAGCCCGTGACCTGCACGCTCGACGTCGTGGCGCTCAAGATGCAGAGCGGGGCGGCGGCAGCGGTGACCATGCCGACGGCGGCGCCGTATCTGTACCGCGAGGCGATGGTGCAGATCGGCGATACCGGCGGCACGCTGGCGGAGGACGTGTCCTGCGAACAGATCCGCATCGTGATCGAGAACATGGTCGAGCCGCCGGCAGAGGGGCTGCGGCTGGTCAGCGGCGTCAACCCCCGGCACCTGTATAACCTCAGCGGCGTGCGGTGCCGCGGGGCCATCAGCCGCGACTTCGCGGACACGACGCTCTACGCCGACTTCGCGGCCGGGCAGGAGGCGGCGCTGCGGCTCGACCTGACCCGCGGGGCCAGCACCGCGAGCATCTCCCTCCCGCGCGTGCTGTACACCGAGAGCGACCTGGGGCTGCCCGGCTCGCACGAGCAGCGGATCGTCGAGACAGTGCAGTTCCTGGCACTCGGCAGTACGGATGGGCTGACGGCGCCGGTGGTGTTGGCCTAGCGGTCACCCCCGGCTCTGCCTGGTGGCGGGGAGGGTCGGCGGTTGAAGCCCCCGCCTGTGGGAAGCGTCCCTCCGGGACGCGGGACGGCAACGGCGTCCTACCCCCTGCCCCCTCCCTGAAGGGAGGGGGAACGGCAACGGCATGCGGGATGCGGAAGGGTGGCGGTGGAGGGTGATGAGTTGGGCGGCGTGGGGTGACGGGGTTGAGGAGGCGGTGGTGGTGGAGGCGTCTGTTGAGATCAGCGGGTGGGCGCGGAAGCCCTGGTTGAGGCTGCGGGCCCTGACTGAGGCGGAGGCGCTGGAACGAGAGAGCCTGGGGCTGGCGGAGGAGTATGAGCTGGTGAGCGGGGGCCTGCAGGAGCCCGCGGTGCGCGTGCGGCGGACGTATGACCTGCTCGTGATGGCTGAGTACGACTACGAGCACTGCGTCCTGGAGTTCTGCCTGCCGGAGCTGCAACGGGATGGGAGCGTGGCCGAACGGTGGATGGGGCGGGACGCTGAGCCCGGTGAGAAGGCGGCGTTCCTGGGACGGATGCAGCCGGCGATGGCGGAGTGGGTGCGCACCGAGATCGAGCGCGTGAACCATAGGCAGCCGGCGCAACGGGCGGCCATGGAGCTGGCGAAAAAAAACTGAGGGGCCTCGCCCGCCAGGAGCATGGAACGGCGGCGGGGTTGGCGGAGGTGCTGGAGGGTGAGCTGCCGGCCCCGACCGTGCGTGTGCACGAGGGGGTGGACTTCACCGACGCCCGGGAGGCGGCGGCGCTGCTGGGGACGGAGAAGCCAGTGGCTGTGCGCGTGCCGGCGTGGGCGCTGATGACGGTGGCGGTGCTGCGCGAGCTGTGGAGGCATGAGGTGACGGGGCAGTTGCCCGGAGGCAGGGCGTGCACGGAGCAGCCGGCGTGGAAGGTGGCGCTGTGGGAAGCGTACTGGCAGGCAAGGGGAGTGAGGCTGAGGTGAGAGTACAGGCCACGATCAGTCCCCGCGCGCCGGCCCTGATGCTGCCCCGGTGGCTGCCGACTGGGGTCCGTGAGGCGCGCAGTGAGGCGGAGGCAGCGGCGGCGGAGGAGAGTGCGGAGGCGATCCAGGTCGCTGACGCACGGCCGAGGGCGGCGGGGGAGGGGGCGGCAGTGGGACGAGGGGCGCCAGGGAAGGCTCTCGCCCCGGGCAGTGTGGCCGAGAGGCTCACCCCCGGAGAAGGCGCCCCTCTCCCCCACTCCCGGGCGTGGCAAACGAGGCGGCGGGAGCTGACGGAGCTGCGCGAGAGGCTGCGGGCGCGGGCGATGCGGCGAGCGGCGGAGCCAGGCGGGCAGCGCGGGGTCGTCAGGCGCGGTGAGGCGGACGAGGATGGGCGGAGTCTGGAAGGGCACGCTGTGCCGGACGTGGCGGCGGCGGCGTCCGTCGCGCCGCCGCCGAGCGCTGATGACGGCGGCCGCAGCGTGGCCGGAGGCTACGGCCATGGGGTGGCGGAGCGACGGCAGGTGACGCCGCTCGAGCCTGGAGGGCTCAGTGTGGCTGAGCGGGCTGCGGCAGGCGCGGCGACCTGCGGCGGGCGTGAGGCAGCGGCGGCGATGCGGCGGGCTGTGTTTGACCACGATGGGGATGTGCGGCTGGAGCTGAGTCGGTAGCGGGGTGGTGGTAGTAGGCGGCAGGCGAGGCGGGCAGGCGGGGTGGAGCCCCGTCCCGGCGCAGTCGGCGCGAGCGGCGCGGGAGGGGTCGGGGGTTGAAACCCCCGCCTATGGGAAGCGTCCCTCCGGGACGCGGACGGCGACGGCGACGGCAACAGCGACGGCGGCCTACCCCGGCCCTGCGGGCCACCCCTCCCTGAAGGGAGGGGTAGAGGCAACGGCTGCCTACCCCCTCCCTGAAGGGAGGGGGGAACGGCAACGACGGGAGCTTGTGAGAGGCGGTGGCGATGGCATGGCACCTGAGGGGCCCGGGCAGTGGGAGCAGGAAGTGGTGCGGCTGGGATCGGCGCAGGGCGTGACGGTGCTCCGAGACTTCACCACGGCCGGGCAGGTCACGTTCACCACGGCGGGGGGGGGCATCGCGGCGACCGTGTACAAGGCGCGGACGCCGGATGTGACGCTGGAGAACGTCGCGGTCTATCTCGTGCAGAAGCTGGCGGATGACTGGCAGACGGGGCAGCCGTATGCACTCGTCGAGCAGTATGTGGTGATGGTGGATGACCCGTACTGGGGTCGGTGCATTCAGCCGGCGGGATTCGCAGCGGCGCCGCTGAGCCAGACGTTCGTGATGGGGTACCGCGTCAAGGGGCGCATTCTGCAGGACGGGGAGGCCGTGGCGGAGGCCAACGTGAGCCTGGAGGGGGTGTGCGCCGGAGGCGGCGGTGAGGCGGTCTTCTGGGACAGCCAGGAGTTCAATGAGCTGATCTGGTCAGATACGCTCGCGACGTACGTGGAGGGGTCCACTGTCCATGCGCCGATCATGACGGATGCGGAGGGACGGTGGTCGTTCATCTGCCCCAAGGGCCACGGGGCAATCTACCAACGCGAGGGCGACCGGCGCGATGGTACGCCGGAGACGGCGGCGGAGGCATTGCCCCGGCAGCTCACGAGGCTGTCGGCAGTGTACCACGGGCGGCGCGCGGAGCTGACCGAAGAGGTGGAAGCGGTCATTGACGTGCTGAGTGGCAAGCTGAACGTCAGTGGCGAGCCGGGGGCATGGGTGAAGGTCGGGGCGCTCGATGAGGATGGCGAGGGGTACCCGATCCCCGAGGGGGGCAGCGTGCTGGTCGAGGGGCTGCCCGCCGGGGAACATGCGGTGGTGCAGTTCAAGCTGGCCGACGGGTGGGACTCGTCGTGGGGGTGCGCGCGGCAGGTCCTCGAGGTGGTCGAAGGCGCGACGGCCAGCGTGGCGATGGGGGCCATGCAGCAGTATGACCCCGGTGGTAACACGATCGCCGGGCGGGTGTATGAGCGACCAGGGGTGCCGGCCGCCGGCATCGCGATCGTGCCGATCAACTTCGAGACGATGGAAGTGCTGGACCCGATCGCCAGCACGGACGGCGGGGGGTACTGGGAGGTCGAGATCCCCGAGGAGGGCCTGGGGGGCGACCCGTGGGTGTATGACGGGACGTGGGGGTGTGTGCCACTGATCGGCTTCCCGTACTCGGATGTGGTGCTGGGGGCGAGGGCGTACAGCGGGTTCGCCGAGATCTACAAGCCGGAGGCGTGGCGGAAAGGGACGCGCGGTCACGCGAACTTCCAGTATGTGCCAGAGGGCGTGTGGGTCCAGGACAACGAGACGAACGAGGTGTTCGCCACCGAGGAGGCGGCGCACGGGGGGTACGTCACCACCGAGACGTTGCCGAAGTTCAAGTTCGTGGGCGATGTGAACGCGCTGCTGACGTCGGGGCCGCAACTGCGGGAGTATAGCCTGCGGACGAACGGCGAGGTGCTGCTGCCCGAGTTCACGCTGCGGTCGCAGAACTTCGAGGGGTATGAGACGCTGGCCGGGCAATACCGGGCGGCGGGGTTCTACCCGGAGATCAAGTTCCTGATCGGCGGGAAGGTCCACGGGGGCGTGGTGACGGGGTGCCAGGCGGAGATTGGCCTGACGCTGCCGGAGGCGTACCGAATCGGGCTGGAGTTCGGGGAGCATGAGTGGTTCACCCAGGTGACGGCAGTGTCCGGGGGGCGGCGGGCATGCTTCGCCGACCTGCTGTGCCCGTATTGCGGGGGGCCCACGTGGCGGGACCCGGACGCCAATGGCTATGTGCGCGGGTTCTGCTGGCAGTGCGCGCAGATGTTCGGGACCGGGGAGGCCATGGACGGGCGGACGCATTTCCAGACGCCGACGCTGGCGCCCGGGGTCGGGAAGACGCTGCAAGGCCTGTGTGTGCCGAGGAACGGGGGGAGCCGGGCGTACCCGGTCAACTACCACTGGCGGCCCGACCTGTATGACGAGAACGACAACTACCTGGTGCAGAGCGGCACCGGGCAGACGACCAATGCGCCACGGTGGTTCGCCAGGCATGTGAGTGAAGTTGGCGATGGGCTGGGGTTCGGGCGGCTCGATACGAGCCTCTCCCCTGCCTTCACCGCCGGGCATGACCTGGAGTGGTTCGGAGCGCTGCCGGAAGTGGATCGTGACCTGGGGGTCACGCAGATGAAGCTGGTCTTCGCCGCGGGATACACCCAGGCCGAGGACGTCACCGTTGAGTTGGTCTGCCGGCTGCTGGCCGGGGGGACGGAGACCGTGCGGGTCGCCATCCCGGCAGGGACGGCGGGGCCCAGCGAGAGCCAGGCGATCAGTGACGTGGTGCGGATCAAGAAGGTCGGGAAGTGGACGGCCGAGCGGCGGGGGGCGCCGTACACGGGGTCGGGGCTGTATGTGGCCGTGACGGAGGCCCGAGTGGTCGAGCCGGCCGGGGCGACGTGTGAGTTCGTCATCGTCAACGATGCGCCGCTGCTGGCCAGCGCAGATGGGGTGCCCGTGGAGAGACAACGGGCTACGCCAGCGGCGCTGCAACTGGGGGCCAGCGGCGCGAGCGGGCCGCACCTGATGGATGACGCCGTGGGGCAGGTGTTCCTGTTCTACGCGCGCGAGGGTGAGGTGTGGATGCGCCGGCGAGCGGGACTGCCCGCCGCGTGGCGTGGGGCGGTGCAGGTGACGAGCGACGGGGACAACTCGGAGCCGTGCGCGGAGAAGGATGACGCGGGGCGGCTACGGCTGCTGTGGCAGCATGGCGGCGACGTGCGCAATGCCGTGTCGGTGGATGACGGCGCGAGCTGGGTGGAGGTCTGAGGATGGCGACCATAGCCGGCCTGACGTACCCCACGATGGTCGAGCACAACGGGGTCATGTATGTGACCGGGTACCGCGAGGGCGGGGTGTATGTACGGCGGACCGCGGACGGCGGGGTGACGTGGCTGAAGTTCAGCGACGGAGCGGAAGAGCGGCTGGTGTGCGCGCCGGCGGATGAGGCACGGGCGGGGCTGGTCAAGATGGAGAGCCAGGGGCGGCGCCTGATGGCCGCGGTGTCGGTGGCGCCGGATATCGCCATCTATGTGAGTGCGGATGATGGGGAGACGTGGGGGTTCGAGGCGACGGTGTGAGGGCCCTCACCCCCTGGCCCCCTCTCCCAGGGGGAGAGGGGGGAAAGGCGAACGGCGGGAGCGGGATGCCATGGCACAGCGTGCAGAGGACTCTTGACGCGACTCCGCCCGTCTTCGCCCTGTGGCTACTACGGCGGAGCGCGGGGGTTGAAACCCCCGCCTGTCGGAAGCGTCCCTCCGGGACGCGGGACGGCAACGGCAACGACAACGGCGTCCTCACCCCTACCCCTCTCCCTCGCCCGCCTTCGCCCTGCGGGCTACGGCGGCGGAGCGCGGGGGTTGAGACCCCCGCCTGTCGGAAGCGTCCCTCCGGGACGCGGGACGACAACGGCAACGACAACGGCGTCCTCACCCCTACCCCTCTCCCTCGCCCGCCTTCGCCCTGCGGGCTACGGCGGGCTCCGGAGAGGGGAACGGCAACGACGGCCTACCCCGGCCCTGCGGGCCACCCCTCCCTGAAGGGAGGGGAACGGCAGGCGGTGACGATGGACTGCGGTGACGAGGATTGGAGGGGCTTGTGAGTTCACGAGTGCATCCCATAGCGCGGTTGCGGGTGTATGAGGCCGGGGCGGAGCCGCGGGTGCGGTATGACGGCTTCGGTCAGTATGATGTGGCCGGGGAAGTGATGCAGAACGCCGAGACGCTCGTCAGCCCGGTGGACCCCGTGGCCCTCGGGCTGTGGGAAGGCATGGGCTATCCGGCGCTGCTGCCGTCCGCGCTCCATGTGCCCGCCGAGGGCATCAACAGCGTGATCTGTCGGCCCTTCGCCGACACGTCGCAGAGCATCGGCCTGGGGCACTTCGACACGGTGGGGGGCACGTGGGAGGCGCTGCGCGGACTGGGGCTCAACCAGGAAGTCAAGCTGTACCAGTCCGACGGCACGAGCAACATGACCACCGGGCTGGTGAGCCGGTTTGCCTTGCCGCGCAACCCCATCTTCGCCGTGTCGCTCTACCGGGCCGAGCCCGGGCCCGACCATGACTGGTCGCAGCCACCATACACGGAGATCCACTTCGGGGTGAATGGCAACGACGAGTGGGCGATCCTGCTGCCGTACACGCAGAGCCTGGAGGTGCTGCGACGCACGCAGGCGGGATGGCGGGTGGTGCCCAGCCGGCGGACCAGCGCACCGCTGGGGCTGACGGAAGGCCATGCGCGCGGGCAGCGGCTGGTGCTGTGGGTGGCGGTGCTGCGCAACAAGCTGGCGCTGTCCACGGATGGGTTCCAGCGGCATGTGTGGACCTATGAAGACAGCGAGCCGGCCGTGGTGAAGAGCGGGAAGCTGACCGTGTGGCACAACGCCGGACAGTGGGCCGTGTCGCTGCTGCCGGCCAAGATGGCGCCGGCGGTGGTCTACAGCCCGCCGATTGAGACGGGGTTCCTGACCCGGGCGTCGAGCGGAGCAGTGCTGGTCGAGGGGCGGATGATGCCGGTGCTCGATGACGACCTGCAGATCCTGGCCACGCCCCTCATCATTGATGACAGTGGGACGCGAGCGGGGCTGAGCGAAACGCAGCGGTCGTGGAAGGTGCAGATCAACCCGTTCCGGTACCGGCAAGAGGCGGTGGGGGTGGACCCGGACACCGAGGAGACGGTGGACTTCGAGACGTGGCTGTCGCCGGAGTGGCTGTCGGCGCAAGTGGCCCAGGCGGCAGAACTGAGCGCCGGCGAGGAGCCCGTGTATCAAGACCTATCGGCCGATGCGCTGGCCGTGGAGGGGGAACACGCGGCAGACAAGGTGACCGCGAAGTACCGAGTGGCGCTGGACAACCAACAGGGGCAGCACAGCACGCTGCAGGAGAACCGGCGGACCAGCCTAGCGCTCGGGTGGCGGATGAGTGACGGAACGGAGGCGCTGGCGGGGATCGTGGACGGGCACCTGGTGGAGCCGCCGGTGCGGATGGCCGCCGGCGGGATGAGCGAAGCGGTCATCAACGTGCTGGACCCGATGCTGCGCCTGCGGGACGAGAAGGCCGATGGCCGCACGCCAGTGTTCGACGGGTGGCTGGTGCGCGAGGTGTTCCGGTGGGTGCTGGGGCGGTGCGGTGTGCCCGAGAGCGAGCAGGACCTGGAGGACACCGGGACCGTGCTGAGCACCGGCACGGTGGAGGAGCCAGCCTGGCAGGTGGAGCCTGGGCGGTCGTGGGCGGAGTTCCTCGAGCAGGTGGCTGAGTTCGACTACGGCGCCGCGATCCACTTCGATGAGGTCGGCGCGTTCCGCAAGACCTGCGGGTACTGCCGGCAGAAGCGCACCGCCGCCAATGTGACGACCCATGACGGGACGCTGACCGGGGCGTGCGACAATCAGGTGCGTTGGGAGCTGTACACGCGCGCGCAGGCCGCGCCCCAGAGCCAGGCGCCGGGCGAGGTGCTCGGTCTGCGGCGGACCCGGCGAAGCCTGGCGCCCGAGGAGTACGCCAACTACGTCGTGGTGTGCGGCGTGGACGAGGACGGGCGGCCAGTGCGCGCCACGGCGTTCGACGCGGCGTCGCTCTATGACCCGCAGTCCGAGCGGTATGTCGGCTGGCGGAAGATGGATGTGACGACCGTGCCGGGGTACATGACGCCGGCGGAGGTCAACCGTCTGGCGCTCGACCGCCTGCAGGAGCTGGGCACGCGGCCCGAGCACGTGACCGTCGTGACGCCGCTGCTGCCGGAAGTGCGGATCGGCCAAGTCATGCGGATCCACGGCGGCGAGACCGTGGGCGTCGCCGGAGAGCTGTACCGGGTGCAGGCGGTGCGGCATGAGGTGCGGCGGCGACCGCATGAGGTGGCGGTGACGACGTTGGAGGGGCGCTGGCTGGGGTGAGAAGGCAGTGCAGAACGCTGAACGATGAATGATGAATGGGGTGGTGGGTGATGGAGCTGGTGCAGATCGTGCGGCGGGTGGTGGACCGGCAGGTGCGGCCGGCGCTGGGCGGCGGGGCGACGACCGCCAGTGGGCGCGCTGCGGGCGCGGCCAAGGGGGGAGGGAACCGCTTCCTGATGCGGGTGGCGGCAGACGGGGCGGTGCTGAGGCGAGCGGTGTATGGGCGAGGGCGGTACGGGGTGGAGCGGTACCTGTCGGGGTAGCGGCAGGTGAACGGCGGAGGCAACGGCGGGCGGGCTGGGAAGCCCGCGGTCCCAGTAACGACATGCGGCGTGCCGGCGGGAAGCCGGCGTGCCTACGGCACACGGCGAGGTGAGCCATGGCGGGAACGACAGAGCATTACGGGTTGGCGGTCGGTGTAGTGACCGATGACATTGTGGAGCCGGACCACCACAACCGGGTGGCGGCGACGCTGGACCGCGTGCTGGGCGGGGCGCTCAGAAGCCTGGTCGCCGACGGGGCGTACAGCGGGTGGCTGCTCAACACGTCAGGCGCGGTGACGGCGGGCGAGGGGCTGGTCGCGGGGTGCTGGTGCAAGACCACCGCCGACGCGGCCATTACCGGCCTGACGAGCGGGGCCACGAACCATGTGTTCGCCCGGAGCAACAGCGGGTCGGCGCCGGATGGGACGGTGGACTTCGCGGCGCAGTTGTCCGCGGAGAAGCCAGCCGGTGCGGTGTACCTGGGGACGGCCGAGGTGGACTCGGGCGGCGTGGTGACGGCCGTGGACAATGCGGCGGCCGGCGTGGACCGGAACTGCCTGAGGCTGGAGATCGGCCAGGCGGCCGGCAGCGGGACCGTCGCCAGTGTGCCGGCGGCGGGGACGTTCAGCGTTGAGATCACCCATGCGCTGAGTCTGCTGGTGCCCGGGGCCATCGCGTTCAGCTCGCAGAGCGCGAACTTCACCTGGGAGCTGCAGGAGACGTGGCGGGGCGATGGGTTCAAGGTGAGCGGCACGAACAACGGGGCCGAGGCCGCGGACCTCGTGTACGCGTGGACGAGGCGAGGGCTGGTGGGGTAGCGAAGGCGAGTGGGGCGGGGGCAGTCGGGGGTTGAACCCCCCGCCTGGGGGGAAGCGTCCCTCCGGGACGCCGGGGGGAGGGCGGCGGGAGGTGAGAGATGGCCGAGATGACGCGACTGTGGGAGCAAGTGGGGCCTGAGGTGCGGAGCTTCCTGTGGCTGACGCTGGCAGGGGTGCTCGGGGCGCTGGCGACCGTGGCGCTGGAGCGCAGGCCGATCGTGCCGCCACGGGTGCGACGCGGGGCGCTGCACCTGGGGTTCGCCGGCACATGCATCATCTCGCTGGTGGCGGCGCATGCGGTGGATCACAGTTTCAGCACGGCGCTGGTGGCGGCGGTGTGCGGCGGGGCGACCCTGCGGCGACTGAAGGCACAGATTGATCGGGGCTTTGAGCGGGAGCACCGGCGACTGGACGGTGAGGGCGATGGGACATGAGGCGCTCACGGCACTGGTGCCCGGGGCGGCGGAGGCGCTGCTGGTGGGGCTGGGCCTGGCCGTGTGGGCGAGGCTGCGGCAGCTCGGCGTCGGCGGCGTGTATCAGGTGACGGCGGCTGCCATCGTCACGGACGCCGTGAGCCAGACATGGCAGTTGTGGCTGCGACTGGGCCGGCCGGCCGGGGTAGTGTGGCTGCTGCACACCGCGGTGTGCGCCTTGCTGCTGTATGTGCTGTACCGGCTAGGGTACCTGCTGGCGCGCAGGCGGCGGATGTGTCCGCCGGTGGCGCTGATCGAGGAGCAAGTGCTGGCGGAAGAAGGAGGCTAGGCGAGTGGCTGAGATGGTGAAGGAGTGGTTGGTGCAGGTGGTCGTGCCGGGGCTGGGCGCGGCGCTGCTGGTGGCGGTGATCTCGTTCGTGCGGCAATACGCGGCGCAACTGAAGGACGAGAAGATGCGCCAGGCGCTGCTGGCGCTGGTGCAGGCCGCCGAACAGCTCTATGGCGCAGGCAAGGGCGAGGCGAAGCGGCGGTTCGTGCGCGAGAAGATGAAGCAGAAGGGCCTGGAGGACCTGGGGCGTGAGGAGCTGGAGGCGGCGGTGTACAAGCTGAAGGCGGAAGGCAGTTAGGAGTTAGGGGTTAGGAGTTGGGAGTGAAGGCGGGGCCGCTGCCGAGAGGTGGCGGCCCCGTATTGTTGGTTCCGGAGGATGAGGATGATACGGCTTGAGGGGCTGTCGCTGGTGGTCGAGGCGTTCCTGCGCGACCAGGGCTTCCGCGTGGACAGCGAGGCGGCGGGGTCGGCGCAGATCGTCGGGATTCGGGGAGCGCGGATCGTGCGCGCGGCAGACGGGGAGGTCCAGGGCCTCAGCATCCTTCCGAGCCCGACGGCCATCACCGATCGCTATGATGACGCCATCTTCGTGTGTGGCCGCAAGGCCGGCGGCGAGCGCTACGCAGATGTGTTCCAGGCATCGCTGCAACCCGGCCGGGCGAGCTTCGCCCTGGCGCACTACCGGAACCGGGGCTGTCCCATCGTGCAGCCGGGGCAGTACCAGTATGGCAGAGGCCTGCACAACCCGCCCAGCGGTCAGTCCTACCCGGCGCTGCGGCAGCGGGCCGCCATCGTCGTCGTGCGCGACTACGACCAGGATGCGCTGCAGGAGGCGACCGACCGGTGGGACTACCCGGCCAGCGGGCTGAACATCCACGCCGGCGGCGCGTCCGAGAGCGTGGGGCGCTGGTCAGAGGGCTGCCAGGTGATCCGGGGGGGACGCGGTGCCGGGAGTCCCTGGAGCCGGTTCCGCCGCCTCGTCTACGAGGTCGCGGCACCCCAGAGCGTGTTCCACTATGCGCTGGTGGACGGCGAGTTCTTCGGCAAGTGGTTTGACGCGGGGGGCGCATCGCGGAGCGATGCGGGCACGCGGAGAGCGGTGCGGCGGCTGTGGTTCGGGTCGCACGGGGAGCGTGTGGCGGAGCTGCAGGAGCGGCTGGTGAAGCTCGGGCACTACCATGCCGGCGGCGTGGACGGGGAGTTCGGCGTGAAGACCCACATGGCGGTACGGCGGTGGCAGGCGGCGGAGGGGAAGGCAGTGACGGGAGTCGTTTGAGGGTCAAGGGTCGAGGGTCTGGGGTGAAGGGTAGCGGCAACGGCAACGACAACGGCGCAGCCCCACCGTGAGGGACTGCGCCGTTACCCTAGACCCTATACCCCAGACCCTTCACCCTTTCCCCTACTCCACCTTCACCGCGCAGCCGGTGCGGGCCGATTCATAGCAGGCGTCGATGACCTTGTGGCTCCAGATGCCGTCTTCGCCCGGGATCGGCACGGGCGTATCGTTGGCGATGGCATCGCAGAAGGCCTGGACGTGGGCCTGGTACATGTTCGTCACTGCCGGCTCGATGATCTGCTCGCCGGTCTCCTCGCGCTTCTGGCCCGCGTCGTACCCCCTGTCGCCCTGCTCCACCACGGCGTGCAACTGCCCCGCTGAGCTCTGGCCGATGGTGCCGAAGGCGTAGACGCTACCCTTGGAGCCGTAGACTTCCAGGGCGTTGCGCGCCGCCGCGTCCGGGACGTTGAAGAGCGCGTCCACCACCCCGATGGCCCCGTTCTCGAACTGCAGCATCGCCACCGCCGTGTCCTCGGTCGCGTAGTCCTGGACGAGGTTCCCGGTGTAGCACTTCACCTCGCGCACCCGGCCGAAGAACTGCTCCAGCAGGTCCACGCAGTGGTTCCCCATGTCAATGAAGCTGCCGCCGCCGCCCAGCTCGGGGTCCTGACGGAAGGCGCCGGGGATGGGCGGATACCAGCAGGTCAGCTCGGCGCGGCCCATGACCAGCGTGCCCAGGTCGCCGGCATCCACCATCTGCTTGAGCGCCAGGTGGCAGGCGTGGAAGCGCATCATGAAGTTGATGCCCAGCTTCACGCCGCGGGAAGCGCACTCCTCGACGATCTCCTCACACTGCGGCAGCGTCAGCGCCAAGGGCTTCTCGCACAGTACGTGCTTGCCGGCCTCGGCAGCGGCCATGACCTGGCTATAGTGCAGATGGGTCGGGGTGGCGATGTAGACCGCTTGCACGTTGGGGTCGTTGAGCAGGTCGTACTCGCTGGTGTAGACCGCCTTGACGCCGTGCCTCTCGGCGACCGCCTTGACCCGATCTTCGGCGACATCCTGGACGGCGACGAGGGTGGCGTCGGGGCAGGGCATGATGCCCTCGGGTATGGTGCGGCGATCGGCGATGCCACCGGCTCCGATGACTCCCCAGTTGATGGACATGGTTGGATACCTCGCTCACATGACGTAACGACTGCAGCAGAAAGGAACTATTCGGCACGTTCCAGCGGTTTCCCTGCAGGGGGCGGATGTGTATAATGGGCAGGTTTGCCGGGCGGTGAGGGGGAAGGGAACGGCGAACGGCTTGCCGGCTGGAAGCCGGCGCTCCTACGACAACGGCAATGGCGAAAGGCAGACGACGATGATTGATCGGAAAGAACGGTTGGCGGAACTGGTGGCCATGTCGCGGGCGCTCGGACATCCGGCGGCCGACTGTGCCATGATGGGCGAGGGCAATACCTCCACGTGCGCCGGCGAGGGCACCTTCTGGGTCAAAGCCAGCGGGTTCCAACTGCCCTGCATTGACGAGGATGGCTTCACCGAGTGCCGCTTCGACAAGGTGCTGGAGTTGCTCGAGGCTGACGACATCTCCAACGAGAACGTCAAGCGCGTCCTGGCCGCCTCGCAGGTCAACCCCGAGGCGCCGCGGCCGTCGGTCGAGACGATCCTGCACGCCCTGCTGCTCCGCCTGCCCGGTATCGAGTTCGTCGCCCACACCCACCCGACGGCCGTCAACTCGATCCTGTGCGCCAAGAACGGCAAGGAAGCGTTCGCCGGCCGGATCTTCCCCGATGAGATCGTGTGCTGCGGGCCCAGGTACCTGTGGATCCCCTTCACCGACCCGGGCGCACCGCTGGCGCGGGCCGTCAACCAGGCCGTGCGGCAGTTCATCGAGGACAACGGGATGCCGCCCAAGGTCATCCTGATGCAGAACCATGGCTGCATAAGCCTGGGGCCGACGCGGGCCAGCGTCGAGAACGCCACGTTCATGCTCGTGAAGACGGCGCGGGTCATCCTGGGCACGTACGCCCTGGGCGGCCCGAACTTCATGAGCGAGGAACTCGTGGACTACATCTACGCCCGGCCGGATGAGAAGTACCGCGAGGCGCTGCTCGAGGCGATCAAGAAGGGGTAGGTCGTCGCGGTCGGTGACCACTCCCGCAGGGCGGCGCCCGGAGGCCGCTTCTTCCCAGTAGGGCAGGCGGCCTCGCCTGCCTACCCGTCCCGCGCGGGCGGGGCCGCCCGCGCTACGCCGGGGGCGGCAGGAGTTGACTAATACTTGCGGCGGGGGCCATGTCTGCCTGAGGCAGACGCCCCGCCCTGATCGAGAGAGGCTGATTGGCATGTCCAAGTTCTCTGATTTCCGCACGGGCGAGGGCCCGCTCAACGAGTTCCAGCAGGTCTGGCACCTGTATGGCCAGGGCCTCGACAAGCTGCAGCAGGACCCGCAGACGATGCCCTCCTACGGGCCGGATGAGCTGCTGGCGCGCATTGATGCCTGCGGCCTGTGTTTCTCGGATGTCAAGGTCATCCGGCAGGGCGGCGCGCACCCGCGGCTGTTTAGCCGCGACCTGGAGCATGACCCGGTCATCCTCGGGCACGAAGTGGCCCTGACGATCGTCGGCGTGGGCGCGAACATGGCGGACCAGTACGCGATCGGCCAGCGCTTCGTCGTGCAGGCCGAGATCTACTACCAGGGCAAGAACCTGGCGTTCGGGTATATGCTGCCGGGCGGACTCGAGCAGTATGTCACGCTGTCCAATGAGGTCCTGCGCGGCGACGACGGGTGCTACCTGATCCCCGTGCACGCCGACACGGGCTATGCCGAGGCGGCGCTGGCCGAGCCGTGGGCCTGCGTGGTGCGGGCCTATCGCGATACCCGGCGCAAGAGCCTCAAGCCCGGCGGGAAGGCCTGGGTCATCGGCACCGCCGAGGGTGAGAAGCTGAGCTATGGGATGAGCGATTTGGACACGTCCGCGCTGCCGGCGGAGATCGTGCTGACCAATTGCCCGGCGTCCTTCGCCCAGACCATCAAGACCATTGCCAGCGTCACGAGCATCAAGGTCACGACCGCTGACGGCGCGGACCTGCCGGCCATCGCCGCGGCGCAGGCCCCCGACGGCTTTGACGAGATCTTCGTCCTGGGCGCGGACGTCGCGGTCGTCCAGGCAGTGGCCCCGTTGCTGGGCAAGGAGGGCGTGATGACCCTCGTCACCGAGGGCGCCCTCGACCAGATGATCGAGATTGACGTGGGCCGCGTGCACTATGACGCGCTGCAGTATGCGGCGACGAGCCCGGGCCGGCCGCTGGGCGGCTACAAGGCGCCGCGTCCGCTGAAGCTGCAGCAGGACGGCCAGTGCTGGATCTGCGGGGCTGGCGGGCCGATGGGCCAGATGCACGTGCAGCTCGCCATCGAGGCCTCCGATGGGCCGCGCACAGTCGTATGCACGGACATTGACACCGAGCGCCTCAGCCGCATCCCCATCCGCTTTGGCGAAGCTGCCCAGCGACGCGGCTGCAAGCTCGTGCTGCTCAACCCCAAGGAACTCGGCGACCAGTTTGAGGCCGAGCTGAACAAGATCGCGCCTGAGGGCTTCGACGATGTGGTCTGCCTGGTGCCTGTCCCGGCGATCATCAGCCAGTGCAGCCGCTTCGTGGGCAAGCGCGGGGTCTACAACATCTTCGCCGGCGTCGGCCGCGGCACGATGGCCCAGATGGACATGAACAAGGTCATCGCCAACAACGCTCGCTGGTTCGGGTCCAGCGGCTCGTTCATTGACGACCTGAAGATGACCCTGACGCTGGCCGAAAAGGGCGAGTTGTCGCCCAACATGGCCGTGGCGGCGGTCGGTGGGATCGAGGCCGTGCAGGACGGCCTGACCGCCGTGTCCGAGAGCGCCATGCCTGGTAAGATCGTCATCTACCCGCACATCGCGCACCTCCCGCTGACGACGCTGCCGCAGTTGCATCAGAAGATGCCGGCCGTGGCCGCGAAGCTGGGCCCCGACGACACATGGACCCGCGAAGCGGAGGAGGCGTTGCTGGAGGAGTTGCTGTAGGGATTGCTGGTTGTGCGGTCGGAAGCGGGAAGCGATGGCGCTGTTCGCTGCGGGCACGACGTGGGAGCGGTCACCGACCGCGACCGGCCCGGACGGCTGTCGCGGTGGGTGACCGCTCCCACAGCACACATTGCGGCAAGATGATCGCTGGAGCGTGGAGATAGAGATGTCTGAACCGAAACTAGCAGGGAAGTTCGCACTCGTCACCGGTGGCGCGCAGGGCCTGGGGGCGGCGCTGTCGGAGCGTTTGGCCAAAGAGGGCGCGAATGTGGCCGTCCTCGACCTCAACGGCGAGGGCGCGCAGGCAGTAGCCACGAAGCTGGCAGCCGACTACGGCGTCAAGACGCTCGGGGTCGGCTGCGACATCACTGACGAGGCCAGCGTGGCGGCGGCGTTCGAGCAAGTCAGGAGTGCGTTCGGCCGCCTCGACCTGTGCATCAGCAATGCCGGGATCCTCATCTCGGGGCCGATCGCGGACTTCGATGTCGCCAAGTGGCACAAGGTCGTCGAGGTCAACCTCGTCGGCTACATGATCATTGCCAAGTACACGGCGCAGATCATGATCCCGCAGGGCTCTGGCGTCATCGTGCAGATCAACAGCAAGTCGGGCAAGAAGGGCAGCAACAAGAACAGCGCATACGCCGCCAGCAAGTTCGGCGGCATCGGCCTGACCCAGTCGCTGGCCCTGGAACTGGCCGAGTATGGCATCCGCGTGAACGCCCTGTGCCCGGGCAACCTGCTGGACTCGCCGCTGTGGCAGGACAGCCTGTACGAGCAGTACGCCAAGCGCTGGGGCCTCACCGTCGAGGAAGTGCGCCAGAAGTACGTGGATCAGGTGCCGCTCAGGCGCGGGTGTGTGTACGAGGATGTCGCCAACGCGATGGTCTTCCTGTGCCTGGACGACAGCTCGTACATCACCGGCCAGGCGCTGAACGTGGACGGCGGGCAGACGATGCATTGACGGCAGGGGTCAGGTGACGGGGAACAGGGGACAGGAACGGCAACGACAAGGCGCCCGGCGATGAGCCGGGCGCTTTCGTTTGTGGGAGGAGGGTGGGAGGGGGGAGGCGAAGGCTGATCAGGTGTGGGAGATGCGGCGATTGCTGGCGCTATTCAACGCAGATTCTGCGGCGAATAGCTGTTCATGCGGCGAATAGGGGCGTTATTCACCGCAAGAGACGCGGCGAAGGGCTTCTGAGCTACAACCCACGGGAGGGCGGTCATGAGAAGCTGCGCTTGTCTGTTGGCGGTCATGCTGGCGGTGGGGGCCCTGGCGGCGCCGGGGGCGAAGCCCATCGGTAACGAGGTGTGGATCAACCACCTGCTGCCGCTGCCCAAGCAGGTCAAGATCGAGGGGGTCGTGACGGTGCGAGCCGCGGCCGTGGCTGTCCGCACGGCGGCCAATGCCACGGATGTGGAGCTGCAGGCAGCGAAGGAGGTCGAGGCGGCGCTCGCGGGCGCTCCGCCGATCTCTCCTGCGAGCGCGGGCGCCACGTCCGCGCCGCCCCCTGCCCCTCCGGCGGCCGGCGGGGGAACGGCTGCGGCCGGGCCCGGGAAGGTGAAGCCTCAGTTCGAGATCACCCTGGGCCGGTGTGATGAGAAGGGACGCCTCGAGGGCAAGGTCATCCCGGAGGCCGCGACCCTCGCCAAGAAGCCCAACTCCGACCAGGCGTACTGCATCGTGCCCGCCGGGAAGGGCAGGCTGGTCATCACGGCGCTGAACCCCAAGGGGCTGTACTACGGAGCGCTGACGGTGGGGCAGCTAGTGACGGCGGGCCGGATGATATCCGGCCCCTCCACTGTCACCCTTCCCCTGGTGCGCGTGGTGGACTGGCCGGACTTGTCCGAGCGCGGCGTGTGGGGCGGCTATGCCGTCCCCGACCTGGAATGGATGGCCGCCCAGAAGCTCAACCTCATCGAGAACCACTCGACCCTCACGCTCGATGCCGACGGCAAGGGGGTGGCGACGTTCGACCCCGAGGTGGTGACGCGCGGGCGGCTGCGGGCGATGAAGATCGTGCCCATCATCACCCACATGGACCAGATGCAGGGCAGCGGCATGTTCACCCGCTACCCGGAACTCAAGGGCGTCGGGCCCAAGACGCAACTGGTGCCCTCGCTGCAGACCGCGTGCTGGTCCCAGCCGCTGGCGGTCAAGATCCTTGGCGACTGGGCCACCGACCTGGCGCGCAACCCCGACATCACCGACCTGTGCATCTGGCTGAGCGAGGACCCGGGGTACTGCGAGTGCGACAAGTGCAAGCAGAGCAACCAGTTCGTGCTGGAGACGCAGGCCTGCATCGCGGCGTGGCAGGCGGCCCAGCAGGTCAACCCCAGGCTGAAGCTGCGCATCCTGCTCACCCAGGGCACCTACAGGGACAATGACAAGGTCCTGGCCGCCGTCCCCCCCGACGTCTACGTCAGCTACTATGACGGTGGGCGGACCTATGACTCCTCGCGCGACCCGATGATCTACCCGCTGCTGGAGGACTACGCCAAGCAGGGCCGCTGGCTCGGCGTATACCCGCAGATCACCGCCTCGTGGCGCATCGTCTGCCCCTTCAGCTCCCCGCAGTTCATGCGCTCCCGCATGACTGAGTTCGTGGACAAGAAGCTGTCGTGCCTGTGCGGGTATGCCACGCCGAGCATGCGGTTGTGGGACTTCAACTCCGCGGCCGCGGCCGAGTGGGGCTGGAACGCCCACGGCCGCGATGAGCGGCAGATGGCAGTGGCCTGGGCCACGACGCGGGGGCTGTCCGACCCGCAGAAGGCGGCGGACTGGGCCATGGCGCTCGGCGACGTGAGTTGGGATGTGTACGGCTCGCGGGTGCCCTATGGCGCGTTCTTCGGCGAAGCCGGGAACATGATCAAGAACCGCGCCAGGCCGGTGCTGGGCAAGGGCATGTACCGGTACTTCGACTCCGAGCAGAAGCTGACGCAGAGCCTGGCGGCGTGTGAGAAGGCCGGACAGCTTGCGGCGGCGCTGCAGTCGCCGGCCATCACGGCCGAGACGCAGGCCGTGACCGGGTATGTGAAGATGCTCGACCAACTGTACCGCATGGGCACGTTCATCACGCGCGCGACGCCGCCGACCGACGCCGAGCGCCTGGTCCTGCAGCAGGACCTGATGGCCTTCGCGGAGAGTGGCGAGAGCGTGAAAGCGGGCCTGCGGGCGTGGGCGGAGGCGTGCCTGCCCGGCCGGGCCATCGGCGGGCGCCTTACCGATACGCTCGACATCACCGACAAGACCGTTGCGACTGTCAGCGAGGCACTGGCGCCCTTCGGGGTGCGCAACCCGGTGTTGCCGTACCTGCGCAAGCGCGTCGGGGGCTGGCAGGACGACGACTTCGAGGCCAAGCAGCGGCTCACCAAGAGGTGGGACGTGACACCGTACATCCAGGGGCCGGGGGAGTACCGCCTCGATCTCGTTCACGAGAGGGGCTGGCACGGGATCAGCGGGTACTCGGTAGCGTTGGCCACGGCGGCGGGGCCCGTCACAGGGATGTTACCAGACGGCGTCAACGTGACAACCACCGTCTTTACCGTTGTCGCGAAGGATGAGCACACCAGCTCCATCGGCTACACGCCGCGCGACCCGGTGTATGTGCTGAAGCTGCCGACCTATGACCCGCAGGCGAAGTACTTCATCGTGGCGGACATCCAGGGCGTGAAGTCCAGCGACAAGCCACCGGAACGGCGCGGCTGCCAGGGGAACGCGAACCTGTGGCGGGTCCGACAGCCGGACGAGAAGATCGAGATGCCACCGCTGCTGCCGATGTCCGACGGCGAGAAGGCGCGCTACGGCGGCCCGCAGTTCGGCAAGAGCGGGCTGCGCGTGGGCGTCGCCCAGGGCGGCTATGGGTCAGAGAGCCTCCTCCAGGCGGCACAGGCCCTCAGCGGCGTGGACGCCCAGCCGGTGTGGCTGATCTCGGACAAGAACCTGCAGAACTGCCAGGTGCTGATCGTGACGCAGCCGCGCGCGGGCACGGCGATCAGCGAGGAGGCGGCCAAGGCGCTGGGACGCTTCGTGGAGCGAGGCGGCGGCCTGATCGCCACCCATGACGCGGTCGGCTATCGGCAGTGCCCGGTGGCCTTGCCGCAGGTAGCCAGGGGCATCCGGCACGTGCGCGTGGAGCAATGGGCGATGCAGGGAAGTCATCCGGTGTGCGCGGGCTTCACCGTCGGCCAGGGAGGCCGACAGAGCTACTACGACGCCATCGTGCTGGAGCCCGGGGCGGGGGCGACGGTCGTCGGCGTGGTCGGGGAGGAGAGCAGCCCGGTCATCGTCTGTGGCGAGGTCGGCAAGGGGCGCGCGGTGCTGTGCGGGCTGGGCCTGGCCTTTACGGCGACGGACGACGCGGACTGTGCGCCGACGGCCGACGAGGCACGACTGCTGGGCAACATGATCCACTGGTGCGGGCGGCAGTAAGGCCGCTGCGACGACACAGGTGTAGCCGGCGAGTAGGGAGCAGGACTGCGCAACCACATTCCGGGAGGTGTTAGTGATGGGACGCAGGCTGGTGTTGCTGATGGCCGTCCTGGTGGTCACGAGCAGTATGGCGATGGCCCAGGAGTGGATTCAGAACCCCGCGGGTTACATGGAGATCTCCATCCAGCGGGTGGAGGAGGGATCGCGCCTGCTGATCCAGATGCGTCCCATCTTCGAGGCGCTCGACTGGGTCGTGGACTGGGCGGCCGGCAGCCAGACGATCACCGCCACCCACCAGAGCGGCCAGTACCGCATGACCATGCAGATTGACAACCATCTGGTGCTCGTTAATGGCGAGCAGTTCAACCTCGACGTGCCGCCGCGCCTGATCTACGGCAGCACCTTTGTGCCGCTGCGCTTCGTGGCCGAGGTGACCGACTGCCAGGTAGACTACATGGTGAGTGATGTGAAGATCACCGGGCAGGACGGGACGGTGCTGGTGGTGCACCTGATTGAGGACTGACGCGATACGAGGGGACGAACGCACTACGAACGCCCGGCTGATGCAGCCGGGCGTTCGCGTTCGGGAGGAGACTACTTACTGCGGCTGCCCTGGGTGCCTGCCTTGCCGCCCGCTCCGCCCGGCCGCATGCGGCTGTGCATGGCGGCCTGCTCGGTCTGCCACCTCTTCCACGCCGTCTTCTGCGCGGCGGTCAGCACGTTGGGGATGCGAGCGTCCAGGGTGCTCTTCACGTAGTCAAGCGTCTTGGCCGCGCTCTGGAAGTCCCGCTTCTCACGGGCGGTCTTCAGAGCGGTGTTGCGGGTCTTGTAGGCCCAGGCGTAGCTGGGCTTGAGCTTGGCGATCTGCGCGGCGCTGAGGTTGACCTCAAAGCACAGCGCCGTCCACGACTGCTCGACGTACATCATCGAGCCCATCATGCCTCGTCCCCCGCCGCCCGGTCCCTTGCCGCCGGGTGGCTGGGCGAAAGCCACCCCTGCCAAAGCAGACGCCGCCAGCACAGCGACGATGAGTCGCGTTCTCATTTCGAAACTCCTCCTGTGTTGCAAGACCTCATCGGTATGACGCGGGTCGGGTTACCGCCATTCCCCCTCCCGCGGGGAGCCGCGGGGTCGCCCGCTCCAGCTCCAGGTACAGTAGCGCCACCATCGCCAGGCTGACGAGATCGGTCAGGCCGCCGATGAGATGCCCGATGATGCTGGCGCCCATGGGAGCCTCGAACGGCGAGAGCGTGGCGTGGAGGGCCTGCAGGGGGAAGAGGATGAGTAGGGCGCGGAGGGCGAAAACCAGCAGATCGGGAGCGTGCGCCCGAAGCAGTTGCCAGTGGCGCCGTAGCGCGCACGTGATGTCGGCGCGGTCGCGCAGGATGATCCAGGGCACGAAGAGCAGGGCGAGCTGCAGCAGCACCGGCAAATGCCATAGCAGCCCGGCGCTCCCCGCGAGGGAGTCACTGCGCACGGGAAGGGCGCCCTGAAGCAGCGACCACGCCAGGGCCGGGGCGACGAGGACGAGGGCCAGGAACCCCGTGAGGGGTATGAGGCACGCCATGGTCCCGCGGAGGGCCAACCCCAGCGACAGGTGGCGCCGCCCCTGGGCGACTTGCAGCAAGACGTGCCACAACGGCCCGTACAGCGGGATACACGCCAGCATGGTCAGCGCGTGCACCAGGGGTGGCAGCCACCCGGGGAACCCCTGGCCCTGCAGGCGCACGAGCACGGCCATCAGGGCCAGCGGAACCAGCAGGTAAGCCAGCGCAAGGCGTGGCTGCAGCACGTTGGCCCGGCCCAGCCAGTCAGGACGATGCCAGACCAGGGAGGCGAGGCACAGGAGCACGAGGGTGGTGAACAGCAGTTGCGAGTAGCCGCCCCACAGGTCAGCGCGCAGGGAGTTGGGGCCGGGTACGCTGTCGTCGAGTGCCTGTCCCGGTAGCCTGCCGTGGAGGGTGCGGAACTGCTCCCAGCCGTCCCTGAGCAGCACCCCTACCGGCCTCTCCTCGAAGCGGAAGCCGCCGAGGCGACGCTGTGCCATGTCGGGTCGGTGGGGCCGGGAGTCGTGCGCCGGGGCTCCGAGCTGGCGCATGAGTGCGGGCCGCTGGAAGCCCCAGTAGACCACCCCCGAGAGCAGCCAGAAGCCCAGCAGCGGAAGCATGAACTGGCGCGCGCGGGCCAGTTTGCCGATGGCCTGCACGAAGAGGAGGGCCGGGTGGCGCAGCGGCGAGAGGCGCCTGCCGCCGGACCGCGCCTGGTCCCATTCGGCGAGATACCACAGGAGGATCGCAACGGCGGCCAGCGCGAGCCATGGTCCGGGGCCGGGCACAGGCTCTCCCCCCTTCGGGGCGATAGTAGTGAGACTGTGTTCACTTGCAGTGTAGACTGCGCCGGGCGGCGGGCAAGGCAGCGCCAGCGGCGCGAAGCTGCCTTGCCCGGTCGCGGGGCCCCGCCCGCCTGCGCGCTGCGCGCTACGGCGGGCACCCCGCGACTCTCCTACTGCTGCCCTCTCAGCCTCTCCGCGCCTCCCACGGCTCGGGCTCGGGGATGCCGAACATCGCGCGCTTCTCGCGCAGGTAGTACAGATAGTCCTCGTAGGTCACGTCGGGCGGGCAGCGGTGGTCGCAGTGCGGGATGAGGCCGCCCTCGTTCACCAGCGGCTCCAGGCGGCGCAGCTCGGTGTCAATGGCCTCCTGGCCCGCGGCCATGGCGCGCTTGTTGACCCCGCCCATCATCGGGCAGTCCTTGCCGTAGAGGCGGCGGATCGCCAGCGGGTCGCTGCCGCCGGCCACCTCGACCGGGAACATCACGTTCACGCCGCCCTCGAGCCAGCAGGGCAGTACGTCCATGATGTTGCCGTCGCAGTCCACGTAGAACAGGTCGCAGCCCGACTGGCGCACGAAGTCGGTGATGCGCTTGTAGCGCGGGGTGAGGAACTCGCGGAACATCTTGGGGCTGATGATGCAGCCGTGGTTGAAGCAGATGTCTTCCCAGAAGGCGCCGGCGTCAATCCGGACCTCGCGGACGGCGCGCTCGAGGACCTTGAGGACCAGGTTGGTGTGGGTCTCAACCATGTCCTCGATCAGGTCGGGCTGGTCCAGGCACATCATGGCGATGTTCTCGAAGCCGACCCAGTTGCGGAAGGTGCCGAAGAGCGAGCCGAGGCCGACGACGACGGGGCAGTCGGAGGCATTGAGCTGGGGGACGATCTCGTCCCAGTTGTCCGGGTAGCGGCCCGGCGTGTCGGGGTCCATGCGCTCCTTGAAGCGCTTCCAGCTGTCCCAGTCCTTGATGGGGAACTCCAGGTAGCGCGGGATGGACGAGTGGCCGTCCTTGAAGGTGATCTTCTTCACCCCGTCGGCGTCCTGGCTGATGATGTGCTCGTCGGTCTCTTCCAGAACCTGTCCGCCCTGGAAGCCGGGGAGCAGTCCGACATTCACCGGCACGCCACGGCGCGGGGCAAAGCCGAAGAAGCGGTCAGCGATACCGTTGTTATTGATCTCGCGGGGGAGGCCCTGTTCATGCCAGACGGGGAAGGTCTCCTCCCAGTAGCCGAATTCCTCGTCGGGGACGTGATCCACAGGCTGGAAATGCAGGGCGTTCAGCCAACGTTCGCGATGGGTCATGGCAGTGTAGGTTCCTCTTCGCCGGGTTGTGGACGCTGGTTCGCTGTCCGTGCGACAGGCACCTGCCGGGATCGGGGGCTACGGAGGACCGCAGCGGAGTTGTGCGGAAATGCCATATGTAACCCTGGCGTCGCCGGAGGCTCATCGCCATCCACGTATGTCACACTAGCTACTGGAAGCAGCGTCCCGTGTTAGGCCTGTTGTGCCTGGCGGCATGGGCCGGCAGCGCGAGCGGCGGGCCGGCGCAGGCGCGCTGGGCGGTGGAGGGCGCGGAACTGGCGCCCATCCACGCCAGCTTCCACGTCCACACCCAGTGGGGCGCCTGGCGGCACGGGGAGGGACAGGTGGACACCGTGGACCACGGACAGTGCGAGACCCCTGACCGCGTGCGGGTCCGGGCGGCGGCCACCGGTTTGCAGCTCATCGCCTTCACCGACCACTGCTTTCAGCTAGACCCGTGGGAGTGGGGGCTGCGGCCGTGGAATGCGGTCCGGCTGCCGCACCCGGAAGCGGATTGGCGCAGGCTCACTATCCTGGGCAACAGCGGCGGCGAGAGCAACCCCGACCAGTGCCTCGCCCTGGCGGGCTTCGAGTGGACACCCGGGGCAGACTGGTGGGACATCGCCAACCTGCGCTGGGGACATGGCAGAGTCGGGCACATCAACGTCTTCTATCCCGATCTGGGCGCGGACGACATCGGCAACGACGCGAAGGCCAGGACCCACCCGGTGCTGTACGGGCGACGGGTGAACTCCGGCAGCAAGGCCTTCGCTCGCGAGGCGCCCATGGCGGCCGTGGACTGCCCGGACCTCAAGTCCCTGTATGCTCGCCTGCGGGAGCAGGTGAAGCGCGGCAGCAAGCCGTTGGCGCAGTTCAACCACCCCGTGACGAGGCTGGGCGGCGGACAGCGCAGCCGCTCGGTCGAGGCGTTCCCCGGTCACTTCAATGACTTCGCCTTCGACCCTCAGCTCGTGGACTGCTTCGTGCTGCTGGAGATCGCGACGACCACCGCACGCAAGCTCGGCACCAAGCGCATCGTCTGGTGCGACATGCTGGACAATGAACCGGCGTACCAGCGAGCGCTGGCGGCCGGGTGGCGCCTGGGGCCCGCGATCGGGGTGGACAACGACGACGAGCGATTGGCTGCGGCCGCCTCGTCCTACACCGGGGTGTGGCTGCCCCCAGGCCCCTTCACCCTTGCCGACGTGGCGGCGGCGCTGCGGCAGCGCCGCGTGTTCGCGACCGAGATCCCCGGCCTGGCAGTGACCCTCCAGGCCACGGACGGTAGCGGCAAGGTCACGCCCATGGGGGGAGAAGCCCAGGCGCCGCAGGAGGGCAAGCTGCAGCTGCAGGCGGACTTCCTGATGGAGGACGGCAGTGCCGTCCCGACGCTCCTGTACGTGCGGGTCGTCGAGGTGCGGTCCAGCGGCGACAGCGCCGTGACCGACACACAGGTGGAGGACGGCCGGGCCACCGCCGAGGTCACCCCCGGCGCGCACACCCGCTGCTACTACGTGCGCGCGGCGTGCGCACCCGCAGACCACGGCCCGGAGCGGGGCCTCATCTCGGCGCCGATCTGGGTCAGGAGGCCGGCTCCCCGTCGGTAGGGCGCGTGCCTTCCCCTAAGCCCACAATTCCCCGATCATCTCCAGCAGCCGGTCCACCAGCACCTGCCCGCCGATGGGCCCCACGGGCCCGTCCACGACCTCGGCCCCATAGCTGCGCGAGGCGAGGGCGCGCGCGGTGGGCAGATAGCCGCCGGAGCGGGGCCCGGCCACCTCCGAGAGCTGGACGACGAAGGTCTGTGTGGCCGGGCTGCGCGCCTTGATCCTCTGGCCATGGTCCAGGAACAGTTCGAACGGGCACGTGCACATGGCGATGTCGCCCAGGCGCAGGACGTGCACCCGCACGGCGTAGGTGGGCTCGGCGTCCTGGCTCATGTAGCGATCCATGACGCGGCGGTTGCGGTTCAGCATCATCATCCGGGTCGAAACCTGGGCCAGGTTGTCGGGGTCCACCTCGCGCTGTTCGTGCTCAGCGTGCTGCTGGGCGGCTTCCTCGTACTGGGCCCGCGTCACGCGCCGGACGGGCAGATCGAGCGTCCGCGTCACGTGCGCGAAGGGCGGGTCCTGCTGGACATCCGCAGCGACCAGGGGCAGCACGTCATCCACGGCGTTGGCGATGCGCCGGCCGATCTCCTGGCGCTCCGTCAGCCCGCGCCGCTGCAGCATCAGCTTCTCCGCCGGTTTGTTGAGTAGCAGGTGGGGCGACTGGTCGCCGGCGGCGGCACACTGGGGGAGGACGAAGAAGTCGCTGCCGTGCCGCTGCCATAGCTCTTCGCGCACCTCGTGCCAGAAGTCGGCCGAGACGTACAGGGCGCCCTCGGTCTCCTGCGACGGGCAGGCGAGGTTCACGAGGACGCCCGTCGGCTTGCCGGTGGAGTCCCACGTATAGAGCAAGTCTACCCCGTGGTCTTCGTAGCCCTCGATGCACTCAAAGTCGGGCACGGCGGTCTGGCCGTACATCTTGGAGAAGCCGCCGGCGTAGTGCGCGCGGCGGTTGTGGCCGACGACAGCCTGTCCGTAGCCCCAGCTCACGCCGCCGGGCGCCCGACCTTCCCAGGCGCGGACCGCGGCGTCCGCCATGCCTTCGATCAGCAACTGGGCGTACTCGGTGGGCGTCATGGCCCCGGCCGGAGGCGGCGGGTAGATGCCCTCGGTGACGCACGAGGCGGTATGGGCGTGCGTCGCACTGGCGGTAACGCACTCCGGATCGAGGCCCGGCAGGCGCTCGGCCAGCTTCGCCCGCACGCCGCTGATGATGTGCGCGGGGACGCTGACCGAATCGATGGAGAGGATGATGGCCTGACCGTCCTGGCTCTCCAACGCCAGGGCCGTGGCCCGCAGCGGGTCGTTGACATGAGTGGAGATGCGCGAGTGAAACTGCCCGTGCAGGATCACGGGCCTGTCCGGTGTGACGTCTGCCATGGCCCAACCGATGTGCATGTGCGTGCTCCCTGGTGCTTGTGTGAACGGCGGCCTACCCCCCAGCCCCCTCCCTAAAGGGAGGGGGAACGGCAACGGCAGACGGCGACGGCTCAGTACGCGCCCTTGCCCAGGATCACGATGGGGAGGGTGCGCAAGAAAATGGCCAGGTCCAGCAGCAGCGACTGGTTGCGGATGTAGTAGAAGTCGTACTCGATGTTGTCGCGCAAGGGCAAGTCCTTGCGGCCCAGGATCTGCCACAGGCCCGTCAGGCCCGGCAGGGCTTCCAGGCGGCGGCGCTGCCAGGGCTCGTACTGGCTCACCAGAAAGGGCATCTCCGGCCGCGGGCCAACGATGCTCATGTCGCCCTTGAGGACGTTGAGCAACTGCGGCAGCTCATCCAGGCTGTACCGCCGCAGCCACCGACCCACCGAAGTGATGCGCTCATCGTCGGGCGTGTCGGGCGAGGGCGCATAGGCGTCGGTGTCCGAGCGCATGGTGCGGAACTTGTACATCGTGAACTCCCGGCCGTGCAGGCCCACCCGCTGCTGCAGGAAGAGTGCCGAGGCGCCGGTCTGGCGGCGGATGGCCAGCGCAATGCCGAGCAGGAGCGGCCCCGTCAGGACGAGCAGGATCGCGGCGCCCAGGACGTCGCACAGGCGCTTGGCGGTCTGCTGCACCGGGCCGAAGGCGCGCCGCCGCATCTCCAGAACCGGCAGGTCGGCCGGCCCGGCCAGCTCAGTGGCGGCGGTCAGCACCTGCAGCGGCCCGGCGATGATGAGGAAGTCCACATGCGCGACGTCGCTCTCGCCGATCGCCCGCATCAGCGCCTGGCCGGGCAGCTCGGGGTCAGCCACCAGCACCTCGTCCACGCGATGCTCGGCGATGAGCCGCGGCAGATCGTGTAGGACGCCCAGCACCGGTACCCCCTCGATGGTGGCAGGGGCGCTCTCGCTCACGGTCACGAATCCGGCAACGTCCATGCCAAAGCGGCGATCCTGCAGGCGTGAGAGCACGATGCGGCCCAGATCTCCGGCGCCGATGATGATGGTGCGCGAGAGCATCTGGCCGCCGGTCAGTACCCGCTGGCGGTAGCGCCCCAGCGTGTAGCGCTCCGCCCACGTGAGCAGCAGACCCAGGGCCCAGAACTCCAACAGGATGGCGCGCGAGTAGTTGTGGTGGGCCAGGAAGCTGGCGGCGGCGATCATCAACACCGCCAGCGAGACGGCGCGCAGGTCATCGCCACGGGCGGCGATGGCGTTGAGCGTCCGCCGGGGCTCATACATGCCGACCAGGGCGAACACCACGAACCAGATGGCCATGACGATGGGCAGGGCGCGCAGATAGTGGGTGACGGGGTGGCGCAGGGGCTCGAGGAACCAGGGGGCGTAGTAGGCCCGCAAGGCGAAGGCCAGTAGCACCGCCAGGGCGCAGACGACCAGATCGCTGAGCACCAGGAGCGCGATGAAGTTGTTCTCGAATTGCCGGCGCGGAGAGGCCAACATGACGGGTCAGGGCCCTACCACTGCTCTTTGGTGGCGCGATCCAGCTCGCTGCCCAGGGCACTGAACATGCCGTCGAGCGCTGCATTGGACAGGCCGTCGCCGATCGTCTGCTTGAGGCGGTCGGCCAGATCGCGCGGGTGCTCCGCCGCGAACTTCTCATCGAGCACGACCGGCAACAGACGGTCCCACAACTGGTGGAACTGCAAGGCGGTGCCGGGCGCGCGCAGCTTCAGATCAGCCAGTTCGGCGTGCATGTCCTGCTCCTGCTTGACGCCCTTGACGCTCTCGGCCATGCGCTGGAGCCCCTCGGCCACGCCCTTCGTGATGCCCATGAGCTCGGCCACCTGCGCGATGCCCCGCTGCAGGTCCTGGGTCTGGTCGTGCAGGCTGACCATCTGCGCCAACAGGGCGTCGAAGTCCGGCGCGTCCCCGTGCTTGGCCTCGGCGATGGCCTCAAGGATCTCATCCAGGGCCGCCTCGCGGCAGGCGCCTTCCAGGTCGGTCTGCAGGCGGTGTTGCTCGCGCTTGAGGCGCGCGATCTCGGCGGTGCGCAGCCGCCAGGCCTGCTGGAGGTTGGTTTCCTCCTCCGCGACGTTGGTTTCCATGGTGTGCCACGAGTTGCGCACTTCGGTCAGGCGAGCGTTGGCGTCGGCAAGCTGGCCGCCGAGGGCCTCGGCCTGGTTGCGTAGCTGCTTCACCTTGCCGGACTGCAGGAGCCAGCCCAGGCCGCTGCCGGCGGTACGCCATTCGGCCATCTTCGCTTCGAGGGCCTGCTGCAGGTCGCGCTCCTTGACCTTGAGCTCCTCTTCGCGGGCGTTGAGGCGGGGGTTGTTGGTCTTCAGAGCGGTCAGGCGGGCCCCGTTCTGGTCTTCCACGGCCCCCCGCTGCTCCTCCAGGCCGGAGAGCTCCCGGGCCAGGTCGTCCAGGCGCTGACGCTTGGCCTGCTCCACTTTGGGCAGACGCTCAGCGATGGCTGCGGCCAGCCACGCCGGTTGCTGCCAGCCGTGCTGCTCCACCCAGACGGCCACCTGCGCCTTGGTGTTCTCGAACTGCTGCTGGGAGTCCACCAGCCGGGTCTCGAAGGCGCGCTGAATCTCGTCAATCTCCTTCACCAGGCCGGTGATCTTCTGGCCCTGCGCGTCCATGTACTGCAGCATGGTGGCGAGGTCGTGGAAGGCCTCGGGGGTGGCAGTGGTTGTCATGTCAGATCGTCCTTCGCCGGTGGTCGCGGTCGGTGACCGCTCGTACAGCAAGGCCAGGCGGCATCCGCGTGGGCGGCTCAGTTGCGTATTAGCTTACGTTCACGCCCTGTAGGCGGCCGATCAGCCGCCGCTTCAGTTTCCACTTCAGCTCCGCCAGCGGGCTCTTGCGCGCGGCGCAGGGCAGCTCGCCGAAGCCATGCTGCTCGTCCCAGTACAGCGGGCACGCGCCGCAGCAGATACGGCTCATGTCGCAGTCCTCGCAGGCGGGTGGCAGGTACTCCTTGTTGCGCCAGTACTTCGCGGCGCGGCGGTTCCAGATCGTCGCGAAGGGCTCATGCACCAGGTTGCCCAGCCCGTGCTCGAACGAGGAGCAGGGCAGCACCTGCCCATCCGGCGCCACCGATAGCAAGCCGCTGGCCGCCGCGCAACTGTTGCTCCCCAGGCCGATGCTGAGGGGGTTGAACAGGCAGTACGGCAGCGGCGAATACCAGACCATCTTCAGGCTCAGGGCCTGCGCGCGCTCGTGAACGCGCGTGACGATGTCACCGATCTGTGTGTAGCCGACCTCGTTGCCATCGCCCGCCGCGCCGCCGGTGCGGATGACCATGTTCATCGAGAAGTAGCCGTTGCCCAACCCGCAGGCGAGGTCGGGCAAGTTGACTACATCCTCCACGTTCTGCGGGCAGATGGTCGTGTTCGTGTGCGTGTGGATGCCCCGCGCCTTGAGGTTGCGGATGCCCTGCAGATTTCTGTCGAACGAGTCGGGCGTACCGGTGACAGCGTCGTGCACCTCTGCCGTCGAGCCCTCGATGCTGACCTGGGCCGAGTCGAGGCCGGCTGCGGCGAGGGCGTCGGCCAGCGTCTCATCGCTGCAGCGCACGCCGTTGGTGATGAGGTTGGCCCTCATGCCGAGGCTCTTGGCGTAGGCGATGAAGTCGGGCAGCTCGCGCCGCAGTGTCGGCTCGCCGCCGGTGAAGGAGACGGTCGGCACATGGGCCTCGTGGCGGATGCGGTCCAGGACCCGCCGCACCTCATCGGCCGTCATCTCCGGCACTTGCCGCCCGCGCTGGGGCGCATCGGCATAGCAGAACGGGCACTTGTGCTGACAGCGATAGGTCAGCGCGATCTCCGAGAGCACCGGGTACTTGATCTCGTGGCTGCCAAAAGGCGTGAACTTCACGGCCTCGGCGCGCGACCAGTCCTCCTGCAGCAGGCCCGAGAGGGTGCTCAGCAACTTGCGCAGGTCCTCGGCTACGCGCTCGGGCGCGGTGTCATACTCGGCCGCGACGTCGGCGACGAGGCGAGCCGTGTCCACTTCCTCCTGCGCATACAGGCGGCCGAGCAGCTCGCAGGCCGTCTCGTTCAGATGGTGCGTCTTGTTCGGACGCATGATGACCAGCCGGTCCTGCGGCCGGATGAAGATGTAGTCGCGGGTGGAAGCGACGAACTGTTGGGCGAAGCGTTGTAGGTCGGTCATGTTCTGAATGCGGAACGATGAATGATGGGGGCGGAGGCCGTTGGAGCGCGGCTCTCCAGAGCCGCACCTGGGCCGCAAACGGCTGCGGCTCTGGAGAGCCGCGCTCCGACGACTAGGCCTGTGCCATCTCCACGCACTTCCCCCCCAACTCGCGTGCCGCCGCCAGGACCTCCGGCTTGCTCGCCACGAGGCCCTTCTTCTGCGCCACCACTGACACGTGGCCGGCCCACGGCGCCTCGAAATGCGCCGCCCATACCTGGATCGGGTCGGTCACCCACTTGTGGTGGTGCGGGTCCGGCGCGCCATGCGCGACGAGGGCCGCAAAGATCTTGCCCTTCATGCCGTCCACCAGCAGCGGGTTGACGTAGTAGCACGACCAGCGGTCCACGAAGGCCTTCAGTTGCGCCGGCAGGCCCTGCCAGTACACGGGCGCGCCGAAGACGAGGATGTCGGCGGCCAGCACGCGCTCCAGTGTGGGCATGAAGTCGTCATCGGCGTGCACGTCCACGCGTTCGGAGAGCACATCGCCCACCGGACCGATGGGGTGAATGTTCAGATCATCCACGAAGATCTTCTCCCCGTCGCCGCCGGCCTCGCGGACGCCCTCGAGGAAGGCGTCGGCGAGTAACTCGGTATTGCCGCCCTTGCGGGGTGAGCCGATGAGGATGATGGCGGTGGGCATGGTTGGGTCTCCTTGCGTCGCGGTGCCGTAGGAGCGCCAGCATCCTGCTGGCAGCCGTTGCCGTCCGCGCTTGCCGACGGCCTGTGCCGGCTGGCAGCCGGCGCTCCTACGGCTCAGAAGCTACTCACACAAGCACTGTGGCACGCGCTATGGCACGCCGAATGGCATACACAGGCGCTATGGCACGCGCTGTGGCAGGCATCGTGGACACAGGCGCTGTGGCAGGCGTCGTGGACGCAGGCGCTGTGACAGGCCGAGTGGCAGGCGCTGTGGCAGGCGTCGTAGCCGACGGCGGAGGCCACGCGGTCAGCCAGGCTCTGGGCGCTGTCGGCGACGGCTGCCGCCGTGCTCTCGACCTTCTGGGCCGCGCCGCGCGCGAAGTCCTCGACGCCGCTAGCGATGCTGTCGGCACCACGGGTGAGGGCGTTGTCGCCGCCAGTGTACACCGTGTCCAGGTTGTTGTCGCGCCAGCGCTGGTCGTAGTCGTCGTGCAGGATCAGCCACGGCAGGTTCTGGTTCCAGCCGTCCTGCGACCGCGTCCAGGTGTCGCGGCGTCGCGCTTCGTCCCAGCGCCGCTCGATCTCGTCCTGGTAGTGCTGCCGCGTGGCCGCCTTGTCGGCGTTCCAGACCTTGATCTCCAGTGACTTCGCTACGGCGTCGAGCACATAGGGCACCCGCGCCTTGTCCAGCGTGCCGTCCTCGGCCACAGAGGCCAGCAGAGCCTTCTCGTAGTCGGCCAGGTCCGGCGCCTGCGGCTGAAGGATCTCCAGTTGCATGGGCCGCCGGTTGACGATGTTGACGATCCCGCGCGCCGCCAGCGACATCACGAGCAGCGTGAGGACCTTCGCCGAGTCGCCCAGGTACATCGCCGCCTCAATGGCGTTGAGGTCCGGCACGACGCCGGGGGTCTCGTACGTCTCGATCTCGATCTCCGGCGCCTCGTAGAGCTTCTTGGTCGGCGGGGGCTTGTGCCCCAGCACCCACAGGCGCGAGACGCCGACGGTCAGGAAGGTGAGCAGGCCGAGGGCCAGCAGTATCTCCAGGGGGCTCAGGCCCGGGCCGCGGCGGCCCTTCTCGGCCTGCTCGCCCTGCGGGTGCCGCCGCATGTCCTCGATCTGCCCCTGCGTCGGCACGGAGAGGCCTGCGGCGGGGACGTAGAACTTGACGACAGCGTCGGCGCGCAGCGAGGTGTTCCGCTGCTTGAGTTGCACCGACAGGTATGCCTTGCCGGTGTTGTCGGGCGTGGGGTAGAAGTCCACGTCGTCGAAGCCGCCAAACGCCTGCTTCTCGGTCAGCAGCCCTGCCGCCTCGACGACCTGCTGGGTCACTTGCTCGGGCTTGTCTATCCCGGCGGGCAGCTCGAAGGGGGTGATGAGGTCAATCTGCTGCAGCGTGATGGGCAGGTCCCACTGCGGAGGCGACCAGGCGACGGCCAGGTAGTCCTTGCCGTTGACGGTGGTGTGGTCCACGATGGGTGTGACAGCGAGGTACTTGATGGTGACGGTGTAGACGGTGCCGCGCTCGGTGGTGAGGCCCAGGTCCGCGCGGTACTTGCCGTCACCCAGGGGCTCCAGCGTGACCTTGGAGGTGCCGCTGTCGGACGCGATGGTGCTGCTGACGATCTTGTGGGAGGGGCGGAAGGGCCCGAGGGTCTTGATCTGCGAGCGCCCGCCCTCGAGGTCCTTGAACACCAAGTCATACGCCACGGTGCAGGCGCCGTCGGAGTGGATGACCACGCGGCTGTGGGTCTTCTGCAGCTCGACCGGGGCGGCGTGCACGAGGCCGCTCGCCACCGTGAGGAGGATGAGGGTGAGCAGGCAGAGCCTCAGGTGTGACATGCGCATGGTTGTGCCTCGCGGTTGATTGCCGGTGGCCGAGTGCCTGACGGAGGGAGGAACGCGAAGGGCTGCGGGGTGATGGGGCCGCCGCCGCGTACGTAGTGCGGGCTTCCAGCCCGCCGCAGGTCAGGCCCGAGGACTCAGGGCGGGCTGGAAGCCCGCACTACAACCTCCCCGCTGACCGCGTTCCCGCCTCACCGTTCCCGCCTCACCGTTCCCGCCGTCGCCGCTACACTGCCTTGCCGCACTCCGGGCAGAACTTCGCGCCCGCCGGCATGGGCTTGCCGCAGCCGGCGCAGAAGGCCTGGCCGACGGGCTTGCCACACTGCGGGCAGAACTTGGCCCCCGCTGGGACCGGATGGCCGTCGGGGCATGTTCCCCCGCCGGCAGCGGGCGCGGTGGGGGCCGCTGCCGGAGCCGGGGCGAAGGCGTCCTTCATGGCCCCGGCCATGGCGGCGCCCATGCCCACGCCTGCGCCCATGCCCACGCCGACGGAGGCCGCATCGCCTGCGCCGCCCCCGGCCTGCGGCATGTCGCCGATGGCCTGGGCGGTGCGGAACTGCAGGAACTTGCGCAGATCGCCCGCCGCCTCCATCCCGGCGCGCTGGTCAATCATCGCCATGACTTCCTCGGGCGGGGTGATCGCCTCGACGAGGAAGTCCACCAGCTCCAGACCGTAGTTCTCGAAGTCCTCGCCCACGCGGGTCTTCACCCCGGCGGCGATCTCATCGTACTGGGTGGGCAGGTCGAGGATCGTCTTGAGCTGGCTGCCCAGGATGTCATTGAAGCGCGAGACGATGAAATCGCGCAGCCAGGAGGTGATGCTGTCGGTGTCGTAGCGGTTCTCGGTGCCCACGACCTCGTTGACGAAGAGCTGCGGGTCCTGCACACGGCAGGTGTACGCCCCCAGGGCGCGCAGGCGCACCATGGCCAGCTCACTGTCGCGGAAGATGATCGGCTGGGCCGTGCCCCACTTCAGCCCCGTCAGCGTGCGCATGTTGACGAAGTAGACCTCGGCCTGGAAGGGCGTCTGGCCGCCGAAGGGGATCTTGATGAGCTGCTCGAGGAGGGGGATGTTGCCGGTGGCCAGCGTGTGCCGTCCGACCCCAAGCACATCGAGGGCCTTGCCGTCGCGGAAGAACACGGCAGTCTGGCTCTCGCGCACGGTGAGCTGCGCGCCCAGACGGATCGTGCCCGGCCCGTACGGTGGCCAGCGATGCACGATCTCCTGGCCGCTGACGTCCTGCCATTCTATGACATCGAGAAGGTCCATCGTGTGCCTCCTGGGAGCGCCGGCTGGCAGCCGGCGAGGTCGTCCTCCGTAATGGTCGCGGCGCGTCACCGCCCACACAGTGCGGCTAGTCGTATACCCGGAGTACCCGCAGGTCCATCTCCTCGCCGCCCAGGCGCTGTACCACGCCGTGCACATCCATGAACAGCAGCACGTGGCCCTCGCGCTCATAGTGGCGGTACTGGCCGACCCAGAAGTCGGCGTGGCCGTCGCGGCCGGAGCGCTCGCCCCGGGCCTCGCCATGATGGCGCAGGCGGTAGATCATGTGCTCGACCGTCAGCTCGGCCTCATCGGGCAGTGTCTCGACTTCGGTCGCGGTGATGCTGTAGAGGCGGTCACCGATGAGGGCGAGGGTGGAGACGGCGGGCGGGCTGGTAGCCGGCCCCGCCAACGGTTCCGCCCCCTGCTCCGCCGCCAGTCCGAAGACGAGCCAGGTCAGGGCCGTGGCGCGGCAGTGCATGACGCTGTCCAGGGCGTAGACCCCCTCGGGCAGCTCGATGGCATCGCCTGGGCGCGCGGCTGTGAGGTCCATGTCAGGGCGCCAGTTCCGCCGCGACTTCGCTGCGCTGGTCGAGCATGCTGCTGAACTCCTCGATCTCATCGCCGAGCTGGCGCAGCATCTGGTCGAAGTTCTGCTGGGTCCCGCCGGTCACGGCGTCGGCGGCGGCCTCAATCTGCGCCAGAGTCTCCTTGAGGGACAGGTCGTAGTCATACATGCGGCCCAGCTCGGCTTCGTTCACCTGCGCGGCGTCCAGGAAGCCGGCATAGCCGTAGGGCGCATGGTCGAGGCGGTCGCGGGCGCGCGTGAGGCGCCGGCCGATGCGGTCCAGATCCGTCACCGGCTTGAACTCCCCGCGCGATTGCAGCTCGCGCTGGAAGCCGATCAGCTTCTGCCGAATGCCGTCCACCAGCCCGACCAGGTGGTCGCGCAACAGGCGGTCGGCGGTGCGGCGCTCCTCGCGCTCGCGGTACCCCTTGTAGCCGGGGATGCGGTCCAGCAGCTTCTTCAGGGCGTTTGCATCGTGGGGAATGCGGTCGAGCAGGTCTGCCATGGACGCGGCCTCCTCACGTCGTGCTGGGAGGCTGTTCGCCGGGGCGGGCGGGAGGACCTGCCTGTCAGGGCGACGCACCGTCGTCGCCAGGGCGATGCACCCAACGGCAGTGCCCGTCCACGTAGCCGACGTTGTAGCCCTCGCTGTGCGGCGGCGGAGCAGAGCCGTCCAGGAAGCCCTTGTCGAACAACTGAAGGACCTCGGAGGGGGTCTTCACGCTCCTGGCCTCAAGGCCATAGAGCTGCTCGCCGAACCCGTAGCTGTCGGGAGCCTGGCTGGTCGGGCACAGGAAGATCTCGCGGTTCCTGACATAGGGGTAGATGCGTTGCCGCCAGTCATCTGGTGCGAAGGGCGCGGGCGTGGCCCCCGCTGCGGGACGCGGCGGGAGGCAGCCGTCGTTGTCCGCGCAGTACTGAAGCATGGCGAGGGACAACTGCTTGACGTTGCTCAGGCAAGACGACTGACGCGCCTTCTCCCGTGCCTTGGCGAAGACCGGAAAGAGGATGGCGGCGAGTATGGGGATGAACACCAGCGCCAGGAAGCACACCGCCCCGACAATGATGAGCGCCTGCATGCTGTCCCGCTGCCGCGGGCGCGACGCGGCATACTGCACCGGCGGGGGCGGCGCGACCGGGGGCAGGCTGGCGGCCTTCAGGACCGCCGCCAGAGGCTGCCATTCGCCCTGACCGATCTTCACCTGATCCCCCGGCGCGAGCCGCCGCTGGACTCGGGCCTCCTCGAGGTCCTGCCGCGTGTACGGGCCGTATACCTGACCCGCCCGCGCGAGCCAGAACGACACCTCGGCCTGGCAGGCAGGGCAGGTGGCGGATGTTGGCGGCAGCTCGGTGCCGCACTGCGGACAGGTGGCCATCGTCATGTCCCCCTTGGTGATGGTCAGTCGGCTGGCAGTCTGAGCAGGCGGGCTGCGTTGTCCCACGCGATCATGCGCACAGTGTCCTCGTCGGCCCCCGCCGCGCGCAGCAGGTCGGCCATCGCGGCGACGCTGGGCGGGTAGGGGTTGTCCGCGGCGCTGGTGGCCGGGAAGAGCACGCCGTAGGGCGGGAAGGGCGGGCCGACGCGCGTGACCCAGTCCGTCCCTGCGATGATCCGGTCGTGCGGGATGCGGTCCAGGGCGCTCTTCACGCCGGGCGAGCTGAAGTCGCGGATCTCCGCCCACATGTTGTCCGGGAAGCGCCCGTAGCGGCGGTCGAGGTCATCCAGGTAGCCATCCACGACCGGCGGGAGCTTGTCGGTGCCCACGAAGTGGGCCAGGATGTACCGCGCCTCCGGGACCTTGTCAACCAGGTCGCACAGGTCAGCGAGTTCCTCGTTCCCCGAGGTGAAGAGCCCCTGCGCGCTGTTGGAGGTGGAGATGTGCACCTGCACCGGCACGCCAAACTCCACGGCCCGCCGCACGAGCGTCTCGACCGCCGGGCTGTCCATGCGGAAGTCCATCATGTACTGGAGCATCTCGCCAAGCAGCGGGAAGGCGAACTCGCCGCAGCACAGGTCCATGGCCTGCAGCGCGAAGTCCAGGTGATGCGGGTTGACGCAGCACGCGCCGTAGAGGCGGCCGGGAGCGCGGCTGACCAGACTCTGGATGAAGCGCGCGGTATGGAGCTGCCCGTCGGGCTCGTTGATGATGCGGGAGAGATCGGCACTGTCGGGGCTGATGACAAGCCGCAGGTCGGCCTCGTCGGCGTCGAGGACAGCCAGCAGGTCCTCCAGCAGGTGCTCGCGCCGGCTGTCGTCGGGACCGAAGCTGCTGACGTGGACATGGGTGTCAAGCCAGGTCATGCCTCTCGTTTCGGCCTCCGGGCCTCGGGGACCTTGCGGCCGAGAAGACAAGTCGCCCCATGGCGGGCGCCATGGGGCGATCTGGGAGGTCAGGTGCGGCAGTCAGGAGGCGGCTACGCGCCGAAGTAGCGCTTCAGCAGGCCGTAGAACCCGGCCGCATGGCGCGCCTCGTCCTTGCAGGCCTCGTGGACGCAGTCGTGGATGGCGTCCTGGTTCTCGGCCTTGCTGCGGGTCGCGATGTCCTTCTTGCCAGCGTTGGCGCCCGACTCGCCGGCCACGAGCTTCTCCAGGTTCTCCTTAGTGCTCTCGGACACGCCGCCGAGCAGTTCGCAGAACTGGGCGGCATGGTGCGCCTCTTCCCACGCCACGCGCTTCATGGCGTCGGCGATCTCCGGATAGCCCTCACGCTCGGCCTGCCGGGCCATGGCGATGTACATCCCCACTTCGGCGCACTCGCCCTGGAACTGCATCGTGAGGTCCTGCTCAAAGCCCGTGCCCTTGGCCACGCCGAGCTTGTTCCAGTCCACGAGCTGCAGCAACTCAGCCGCCGCGGCCAGTTGCTCGAACTTGGTGCTCGGGGCCTTGCAGTTCGGGCACTCCTTCGGCGCCTCCGACCCTTCGTGAACATACCCGCAAACAGTGCAGCGCCACTTCATGTTCGTTCCGTCTCCCTTGTGTGTGGTCTATGGTGTCTCGTGGGCGCAGCGCCCACATGTTCCCTGGATCAGGATGTCGCGGACCGTGAAGCCTTCCGGCACATCGGGCGGCTCGGCCATGGGCCCCAGGTCCCAGACGGTCCCGCACTCGGTGCAGATCGCGTGCTGGTGGTCGGAGGTGTCGGGGTCGAAGTGGGCCTTGCTCTCCAGGCCGTCCAGACGGCGCACGAAGCCCAGTTGCTCCAGCGTGTCCAGCGTATTGTAGATCGTGGCCGGCGCGACACACCCAAGCCGCTCCCGCACCTCGGCCACGACGGCCTCGGCGGTCGGGTGGGTGCGGTTCCCGGCCAGTATGTTGAGCACCGCCCGCCGTTGGGGGGTCATGCGCGCCCCTCGCTCGCGGAGCCGCTTCTCGGCTTCCCGGGGGCTCAGCATCGTGCCGTAGACATTCGCTCGTTCACTGTTGGGCATGTTCGATCAGCGCCTTGAGGGTTGCGTCATCTACTGAGGCTTGCACAACTCAGGGAGCCAGGCCGTGGGTGCCGCGTCGTGTGCGGCGGCACCCGCCGCCTGAGTGCTTCCTTACTTATCTGGATGGCTTCTTTAATTAGAACGACTTCATCTTAGCGCCAGCAACCGGGGCTGTCAAGGGCTTTTCTGCGGCAGGTGCGGCGGGCGTCGGGGCCGCCCTGGGTTCAGAAGGAAGCGGCGAAGTCGTGGATGGCGCGGACGATCTCGGGATAGCTCGTGCGCCAGACGCCGGGCGGAACGTTCTCGGAGATCTGGATCTGCAGCCGTCCCGAGTTACCCGCCTGCTGCACAAGGCCCAGGGCCACCTCGTAGATGTGCTGCGGCTCGGCTATGTGGACGGACGAGGGGAAGTTGGCGAACAGACGCATGTGTGGCCACATCGCCAGGGCCTGCGCGACCGAAGTGTCGTTGTCCGGCGGCGGGGAGAACGAGTCAATGCCCTGCAGGCCCGACTCGCCGATGGCCGCCCACAGCGGCTGCAGGTCGCCATCCATGTGGCAGAACGTCCTGATGTCCTGTTCGGCGAGCATGGCGGCAAAGCGCTGGTACAGCGGGAGGCAGTACTGGCGGAAGTAGCGCTGGCCGATGGTCGGGGCGGTGATGTTGTCGGGAATGTCCACGAAGGGGACCGGGACTGTCCGCGCGGCCGCGCAGACGGCCTCGAAGACCTGCACCTCGATGCGCTCCAGTTCGCCCGTGACCTCTGCCATCAGCTCCGGTTCGTCTACCAGGTGCAGTGCCAGGTCCGTCAGGCTGACCCACTGAATCCAGAGCTGCTGGTAGGGCGTGCGCATCACGGCGGCCATGGGGAGGCCGTCCTCGCCGAGCGCCTGCCATGCGGACAGGTAGCCGTCCGCGTTCACCGTCACCGACACGTCGCGCAGGTAGGACAGCAGGAGGTGGTAGTCCGCGACCTCGGTGACGTAGTGCTTGTGAGCGGCGGTGGTGTTGTAGGTCGGCTCGTAGAGGCGCTCCTCGGTCAGCGCACCGGCGGGGGTGATGAGCGTGTTGCGGACGGCGCGGCGGCCCCCGCTCTCGAACTGCTCGGTCTCGGTGTGGCAGTGGGGGGCATGGAGCGCATGGAGCGCCGACCACTGCAGCACGCCCATGTTCCCGCGGCCCACGTGCGCCCAGACTTCCTCATTGGGCGCCGCGATGCCGCTGTACTGCACGAAGGGCACGCGGTCCACCTCGTGCCCGGCGATGACGGCGAGAATGCGCTCACGGTTGGTCATGGTTGGGTGTAGCGGCGCCATTCATGGCGCCCCTTGGTGTGTTGGGCGCGATGAATCGCGCCGCTACGGCACGCCCGGCAGGGCAGGTCGTGCCATTAGGAGCCCACAGCGTCGTGCAGCCACTCCAGGAACGAAGGGACGCTGAACCACTGCTCCGGCTCGGCTTTGAGGATGGCCAGGATGTTGTCCACCATCACTTGCGCGCGGACGCAGCGCAGTGTCGCCGAGCCGATCTTGCCGAAGCGCACCAGGCCCATCTCGGCGAGCCTCTCCCCCATCTTCTGGAACGGGTAGCGCGCCCACACCAGCGGCGGCACGTTCGGGTCGCCGCTGCTCAGCATGGGGTACCACTTCATGAGCGTCTCGAGGTCCCACAGCCGGGCCGCCAGCGCCTCGCGCTGCTCGGGCGGGGCCTGCTTTAGTGCCCACTCCTGGAACCGCACCTCGCAGTAGTGGCTCATGGTGTTGACGGTGAAGTCTACACCGATGAAGCAGTAGGCCGCGTTCCAGTCGTAGAGCCGCTGCCACGGGCTGGCCTCGGCGAAGGCCTTGTCGCCGTAGACGCAGTGGCGCAGCCCGTAGGCGCCGTGATCGGCGGTCAGCTCGGCGGCGCGCTTCCCGATGGCCGAGACCGAATGCGTGGGGTTGTTGCTGCGGATACTGTCGGGGCGCTGGCGGAAGGTCTCGGTGATGATCCCCGGATACGAGGGGGAGGTGTTCACATCGAAGTCGGCCAGGTTCTGCTTGCCGGTCCACCACAGCGTCGGACAGGCGACCGTGCCCTCGGGCCCCACCGCCTGCAGGAAGCCCTCGATGACGGTGTTCGGCCCGCCGACGACATCGCCCATGGACGACAACGAGCTGTGGAACATGACGGTGTCGCCGGGCACGACGCCGACCTCGCGCAGTCCCTCCGCGACGGTGTCGGCGGTTACCTTGAGCTGCTTGTCTCCGCGTTCGGGGTCCATGTTGCCTCCTGAAGGCGCCGGCTCGCCGCCGGCCTGCCAGTGTCTCGGTCGCTCGTGCGGACAGTTCGCGTCTGTGGCCTGTCAGTCCTCGAAGAACCCCCGCAGGAAACCATCCATCGGCCCGTCGTACGTCGCTTCGGCGAGGAACTCCGTGCCCCGCTGGTTGCCCCAGGAGTACGTGATGACCGTGCGCCCCGCAAACTCGCAGAAGTCAATGTCCGAGTTGTTGATGTTCAGCGCGCCCGCGATGCGCTCCCGCTCGGCAGCGGTCAGGCGGTCGTTCGCGATGACCTTGTCTTCATCCGAGGCGGCCAGCACCGGGTTGAGCGGACTCGCCTCCCATGTGATGAGATCGCGGGAGCGGACGACCCGCTGGTCATACTGCGGCCCTGGCAGGGCCTCCAGGTAGAAGTTGTAGTAGAAGCCGTCGAGGTAGCGCAGGGCGTGGGGCGCGGTGTAGCGGTCCTTGGAGTAGGTGCACTCCGGGGGCGTCAGCGTCCACGTCCGCAGGTCGCGCGAGGTCGCGAAGCGCGCGGTGAAGGGCACCCCGGCGACCTCCGGCGGCTTGCCGACCTCGAACATGAGCACATACTCGTCCTCGGCCCGGCACATCGAGGTGTTGAATATGCCCCAGCCGGGCAGGTTCAGCGCCGGGCGCGTCTCCCAGTTCTCCATGTCGTCCGAGACGAACAGGTCCACGCGCTCCCCGTCCCAGATGTTGGTCCCGGTGACGTACAGAACGTCGTCCTCAGCAAACACATTGCCCAGATGGTAGCCGACTGCGAAGCCAGCCGACGGCGCCCCGGTCGCGTGGTCCACGAAGCGGAAGTACGAGTCACCCGTGGTGTTGCCCGCATAGCGGGCGCGGACGTACTCGAAGCGGTAGAGGCGCTCGCGGAAGACGACGGGCGTGGTCTCCACGAGGTCACAGTCAATGGTGCCGAGTTTGCGGATGAGGGGTGCGGGCATGTCGGTGCCTTTCTCCCCCTCCCTGCAGGGAGGGGGTCGGGGGGTAGGACGCCGTTCATCACCGCCACCAACGGCTGCCCACCCCCGCCGCTGCGCGGCGACCCCTCCCTAAGGGGAGGG